>JBDNAQ010000160.1:0-3421 GCA_039768345.1 Flavobacteriaceae bacterium | reverse complement strand
TCGGGCAGGAATCCACCCAGGAATAAATCGTAAAGGGCCGGGATTAATTTACGGGCCGTTAAATCGCCCGATGCTCCAAAAATAATGAGCATTTGATTCTCCGTTTTATTCATGCTGTAAGTATTGGATCCAGGCTTTTTACCTGCATATTTATTAGGAATGAATGCAAAATCGGGTTACAAAATTTTCACTTACATTTGAATTAATCCCTCTGAACGAATATAAAATTTATTTACGTATTCTAAGGCTGAACGGGAGCGACATGTACTTCGCAATAATAATTTTGACCTATGAAGGAACCTAATTACGATTTTGGACTAGTTGGCCTGGGGGTAATGGGCCGCAATTTCATTCTCAATGTAGCTGATAAAGGGTTTAGCGCCTATGGTTACGACCTGGATCCTGAGCAGGTGGAAGCGCTCGTTAGTGAAGGCGGCGATCGTTCTATCGTAAATGCAACAGATGATATTTCCAAGTTCGTTACTTCCCTGCAACAACCGCGTAAAATAATGATGCTGGTGCCGGCAGGTAAAATTGTCGATGCTGTCATAGAAAGCCTCCTTCCCCATCTTTCAGAGAATGATATAATAATCGATGGCGGGAACTCTTTTTTTACCGATACAGACCGAAGGGAATCTTATCTGAGTTCAAAAGGGATCCATTTTTTTGGAGCTGGTGTTTCCGGTGGTGCGAAAGGTGCGCGTATCGGTCCAAGCATTATGCCAGGCGGATCAGAGTCTGCGTATAAAGAAGTTCAGGCGATATTCGAAGCTGTGGCAGCCGATTTCGAGGGAGAACCCTGTGTGGCCTATCTGGGCCCTAAATCTGCCGGGAACTACGTCAAAATGGTTCATAACGGTATAGAATATGGCCTGATGCAATTAACTTCTGAGGTATATGATATTCTGAAAAAAGCGGGCGGTCTTAACAACGACGAGTTACATGAATTATATGCCGGATGGAATCGGGGACGATTACAATCATTTTTGGTCGAGATTTCCTCAGAAATCTTCAAGAAAAAAGAGGAGGGTGATACCGAACGGCTGATCGATCTTATCCTGGACAAGGCTAAACAGAAGGGTACTGGAAAATGGACGTCACAAAATGCGATGGATCTCGGAATTCCGGTACCGACAATCGATGTTTCGGTAAGTATGCGGGAGATTTCGGCCTTAAAAGAAGATCGGATCGCTGCAGAAAAACGCTACCCAAAAGAGGAGCCGGCGGCAATAGATAAGGATAAGTTAAGCGAGATGGCCGAACAGGCATTGTATTTTGCATTTATTGTCACTTATGCCCAGGGCATGCATCAATTATCGGAGGCTTCAAAGGAGTACGACTATCAGCTCAATCTTACAACCATTGCGAAAATCTGGAGGGCCGGTTGTATTATTCGGGCAGCTTTGCTCGAGGATATAGCACGGGCTTATCAGGACCAGCAGGATCTTGAAAATCTATTATTGGCATCATCTTTTGAAGCTTCGATAAAATCCACTGTGGGATCGGTACGTGAACTGGTTGCCTATGCGGTGAAAAATGGGATACCACTGCCCGGATTATCGAACAGCCTGACCTATTTTGATGCATTTACCTCAGGGCGCCTGCCGCTAAACCTTATCCAGGCACAAAGAGATTTCTTCGGTTCTCATACATATGAACGGCTCGATCGGGAGGGCAGCTTTCATACAGAATGGGAATAGGCATCAGAACTAAAAATTAAATACCCGGCTTATATTAAAACCAAAATAGATATCACCTTCACCCCAATCCCCTGTCGCATTTCCCAGAAATCCGCTTTCAAATGTTGGTTGTGCATTGGTAAAGTGTAGTTGGAATACGTGGCCGCCAGTCTCGATATCTACTCCTAAGGAAAGCGGATTTACAAAAGGAGAACCACTTGCCCGGTTTAGGTGCCAGCCATAATCTACATTTATACTCCATCGTTTACCTACTTTGTAACGGCCTCCTATGCCAAGCGCATACTGATTGTTATCCTGAGGCTCGTAGTCTACATACCCCTCATAGAAATATGTGGGCATGAGCTCAACAGATAGCCGGTCTGACACTTTTCGTGAAACCAGCAATTGCTGGGTAAATGAAATCCTGTCGCTAAATTCCACCGGACGCAGGATCAATGCTTCTTCCAGCAGGGTATTCACGGCAACCTGGCTATAGCCCACGATCGTTACCGGAAATCCTTGTTGCTGACTGCCCAGCCGATACTTAGCGTTCATCTCATAGGTCTTATTAAAAGAGTGTCTGGAAATACTCAGATTAAAACCATCGGTAAAGCCATAGATAACCTGGAGACGTGTATTGGCAAAATCCAGTCCGAAAAAGTCGTCAATACCATTTTTTATACTGCCGAACCGATGCGATATAATAAAGTAGAATTCGCGTTTGTTGACCAATTTTGTGGACTCAAAATTGACAATTTTTAAGCCTTTGAAAGCGGCTATGGTTACATCCAGACTATCCGCCTTATCAATTTCATTCAACAAATCATCCTGAGAGAGGGCCAATTGAGGAAGACAAAACAGAAGAAATAAAAATTTTTTGACTTGCATAGCATTTATGGTGTTCTCAATATCTATAAGACAAGATACCAGAATTATCATATAGTTGCCTAAATCCGGATAAAATAAAAATTGAATCTTAACCGAGAACTTGTTTATTCTTTATATGTCGGCTCGCAACCAATTGGCTATTTCTAAATCTTAATATTACATCAACTCTTATACTATCATGAAAAATTTATCTCTCACGAGCCTCCCACGATTCTTATTGTCCCAAAAGGCATCCTTGCTGATCCTGATAATCTTTTTTATCTTTAGTTCCTGTACTACTAGTGATGAAACAGAAGAAATACCGATGTCCAGTGATGAAGTCGATGAAGAAATCATGCCAGGGTCATTGTCTTATATAACTGACATCAGGCCGATTATTCAAGGTAATTGTGTGATCTGTCATGGCAATCCCCCCACCAATAGCGCCCCTATGTCCCTAACCACGCTTAACGAAGTCCGGGATGCGATAAACAACCGCGGTTTATTGTCCAGGATTAATAGTAATTCAAATCCCATGCCACCTGACGGACTGTTACCTCTGGCCGCCAGGCAGGCCATTGCAGACTGGGCTGACCTTGGATTTCCAGAATGAAAATAGCATTAAATATTATCCTGACCATGTTGCTCGGCTGGAATGTATTTATCCAAACCGGGGAGCGCTTTAAAACCGATAAAGGAGAAATAAGCATCAATGCCTCTACTCCTTTGGAAGACATCAATGCATTGAACAGCACCGTAAACGCAATATTGGACCCTGCCACCGGCAACTTTGCCGTAGTTATGCTAGTAAAGGAATTCGAATTTGACCGGAAACTGATGCAGGAGCATTTTAATGAAAATTATATGGAATCTGA
>JBDNAQ010000159.1:0-6057 GCA_039768345.1 Flavobacteriaceae bacterium | reverse complement strand
GAGTTCATTGTCGCTAAGCACCGAAATGGCGGATTAGATAATATAAGGTTAAAGTTCATTGCTCAGCTTGGTAAATTTGATAATTTAGATGACTTTGATTCTCCATTCGAGTTTCAATCCAAGATGAATGCAGATGAGGACAATCCGTTCCTGACCAAGAACCTGCCCGGCCCTGAAGATGCCTTTGGCAGTTCGCTGAACGATGATCCGGATCTTGACCAGGATGATAATGACGTGCCATTTTAAGAGACTTTTTCCCGGATTTCAATTATTTACCCTTAACAAACAACTCCTTGTATGCTGTTTGGCATTGTTGGTCGGTGCGTTTTCCTATGCTTCCTCCATTCTGATCCCAATGGATGCCGAGAGTCAACAGAACCATCTTAAGGCCTATGGAATTACCTATTGGGTGCTTACCAAAGGTCAAAAGGTTCAATGGCTATTGAACTACAGAGGAGGTTCCTTTCTTTTACCCGACGGGGAAGTGATCCGCAGAGAATGCCAGATCCGCGGCGTTTCTTTTGAAACAATATCAGACCAGCAGACCGAAGAAATATTAGACGGGATCGGCAGTCCGTCTCAAAACCAGGAAGCGGTGATTTTAGAAAAAGCGCCGCGAATTGCCGTGTATTCGCCAAAGGATAATCAACCGTGGGACGATGCGGTTACCCTGGTACTCACTTATGCCGAAATACCGTATGTGACGGTTTACGATGAGGAGGTTTTGGGCGATAAACTGGCTTTATACGACTGGTTACACCTCCACCATGAAGATTTTACCGGGCAGTATGGAAAGTTTTATGGAGCTTACAGGGCAGCTCCATGGTATATTGATGGCAAAAATAATGCGGAAGCCCTGGCTGCAAAATTGGGATATAGTAAAGTATCTGAGCAAAAAAGGGATGTAGCCCTAAAAATTCGCAACTATGTTATTGGTGGGGGATTTATGTTCGCCATGTGTTCGGCCACCGACAGTTTCGATATCGCCCTGGCAGCCGACGGGACAGATATCTGCGAACCCATGTTCGACGGGGACCCCTCCGATGCTAACTACCAAAAAAATCTCGATTTCAGCAAGACTTTTGCCTTTACCGATTTCACCCTGGAGCGGAATCCGCTACGCTACGAATTCTCGTCGATCGACATGACAAATAAACGCAGCAACGTTCCGCGTGAGTCTGATTATTTCACCTTGATGGATTTTTCCGCCAAATGGGATCCGGTGCCGACCATGCTATGCCAGAACCACACATCGCTGGTGAAGGGATTTATGGGACAAACCACCTCATTTACCAGGGCGCAGATAAAATCGACAGTTATGGTGTTGGGGGAAAATAAGATCAATGCCGAAGCTCGTTATATTCACGGAATAAAGGGCAGGGGTTTCTTCACTTTTTATGGCGGTCACGATCCCGAGGATTACCAGCATAGGGTAGGGGATCCTAAAACAGAATTGGAACTGCACCCGAATTCACCAGGCTATCGTCTGATTCTGAATAATGTGCTTTTCCCGGCAGCCCGAAAGAAAAAACAAAAAACCTAAGACAAGCTCTGAAGCAGTGCTTCAAGCACCTTTTCCACCCCTCTTTCATCGTTGCTTGAAGTTGTATACCGGGCAGCCGCCAAGACATTTTGATGTGCATTGGCCATGGCAAAACTGTAGTCTGCACATCCCATCATTTCCAGGTCGTTATTGTAGTCGCCAAAGACCAGTGTTTCAGCCCGACTTATACCTAATTCCTGCTGCATAATCTCGAGCGCATGACCTTTATTGGCATCCGGATGTGAGAGATCTACCCAGAATTCTCCCGACACTTTTACCTTGAGTTCTCCTTCCAGATGTTTCACAAAAGGGTATATATGTTCTTCGGAACCCAGATGATGGTATACCGCAATCTTCATTACCTCCCCATTAAAGGCATACAGATCTTCCAGGAAATTGAATTGAGTATAATACTCCTTTAAGTGGTCCAGAAAAGGTTTTGAACTGGGCATTAAATAGGCGGAGTTTTTGGCACAAAGAACTGCTTGCGCCGCTTCAATCCGGTGTAGTTCTTGTAGGATCAATTCTTTATGTCCGGCCTCCAGTGGGTTACTCACGATCTCTTTACCCCGATGTACGGTAAAGCCACCATTTTCAGCGATTATGATGATCTCTTTGTCAATGGGTGAGAGCTTTTGGGCAATACTATCGAATTGTCGGCCACTGGCTGCTGCAAAAAGCACATTCTTTTCTCTGAGCCTGTGGTAAAGGTCAAAGAATTCCCGACTCACTTCATGCCTGGAATTGAGCAATGTACCGTCCATATCGGCTACGACTAATTTGATACCGGATAAGTCCATATTCATATAATGATGAGGACAAAGGTATTTGTTATGTTTGTATTAGGGCCAGTAGAGAAAAAGTTTTACATTTAATTCCTATGGCTGTAGAATTCTATCAGAAGGAGTTGCGACTCTCCCCTTTCTCCAGAGGTTTTCATCTGATTACTTCCCAGGTTCTGAGTGCAATGCCGGAAATTAGGAATATCAATACTGGCATTATTCAGATTTTCATAAAGCACACTTCAGCAAGTCTTACCATTAATGAAAATGCAGATCACACTGTGCGGCTCGATTTCGAAAGCCATATGAATAAATTGGTTCCTGAAAATGCACCCTATTACCAGCATACCCTGGAGGGCCCGGATGATATGCCTGCTCATATTAAATCTTCGCTTATGGGCGCTTCCGTACAGATCCCGATTACCGATGGCAGCATGAACCTTGGCATTTGGCAGGGTATTTATCTCTGCGAGCATAGGGATAATGCATCAGGAAGAAATTTGGTGATCACTATTTGGGGTAACGAATAGGAAAAATGCGCGACAGGCTTAAGCCCATACTGGAATTAATGCTCACATCAATTGTTTTTTGGTCTGTGGTCATGTGTTTTTTTGTTTGGATTCGTTATTATGATTTAGATGGCGAGCCAGGTATTCAGTTAGTAAATGATTTTATTCCATCTTTTTGGGAATTGACGCTAATCGGCATCTATATCGGGTTTATTATTGGTTTTTTCTACGCCTTGCTCGATTTGGTTTTTGACCATTATTTATCTGTAAGATTACACATGGGATTAATCTTGTTCATCAAGACCCTGTCATATCTATTCCTTTTAATCTTTTCTGTAACCGCGGTGATGAGCTTTGTCGAAATCCTTTGGGGAATGGATTTACCAAATGAACGTGGTTGGTGGCGAGAAACCCCTAATTTTTGGGTTTTTGTGGCCTATTTTGGCATATTTTCCTTGATTTTTTCCTTTTTAAAAATAGCCCAGAGGCGTTTCGGTAGAGGAGTTCTCCTTAATCTCCTGATGGGCAGTTATACAAAACCGAAGGAAGAAGACCGGATTTTTCTGTTTCTCGATCTAAGATCTTCGACCTCCATAGCCGAAAAATTGGGTCATTTGTTGTACAGCTCATTTATTCGTGACTGTTTCCTGGATCTGAACAAGATATTAGATAAATACGAAGCCGAAGTTTATCAGTATGTGGGCGATGAGGCTGTAATAAGCTGGAAATACGACCGGGGATTGAGGCGAGACAATTGCGTTCGCCTGTTTTTTCATTTTGAAAATATACTTCGTAAAAGATATGCGCATTATTCTGAAAAATATGGTATTGAACCCGAATTCAAAGCAGGATTGCACGGCGGTACATTAGTTGTGGTGGAAGTGGGTAGCATCAGAAAAGAATTGGCCTACCATGGAGATGTGATGAACACTTCTGCAAGGATACAGGAGCAATGCAATAAATATGGAGAGAATCTTCTGGTTTCAGCCAGCCTGTTGAGGGATATGAAATTGAATCAGGATTTTATTACCAAAGAAATAGGTCTATTTAACCTAAGGGGAAAGTCTGATGATCAGCTTCTTTTTGCTATTCGTCAGCCAAAAAAAAATCCCTGATACTACATCAGGGATCTAAGATATTTTCATTAAGTGAATTATTTCACCTTATCCACTACAGCCTTAAATGCATCCGGATGGTTCATTGCCAGATCGGCCAAAACCTTACGGTTAAGCTGAATATCCTTTGCTTTCACAGCCCCCATAAACTGGGAATAGGACATCCCATGCTGCCTGGCAGCTGCGTTGATACGGGTGATCCAAAGTGAACGGAAATTTCTTTTTTTGTTTTTACGGTCCCGGTAGGCGTAAAGCATCGCTTTTTCTACCGCGTTCTTGGCCACAGTCCAGACGTTTTTTCTACGCCCGTAATAACCTTTGGCCTGCTTCATGATTTTTTTTCTTCTTGCTCTGGAAGCAACAGAGTTTACTGATCTTGGCATTTTTTTAGATTTTTTGTAGCTGGCGCCTGTTAACAGGACTTTTGTGCGACCGCTACTTCGCGGTCATTTTTAAGCCAGACTCCATGGTTAATACTAATTACCTCAAAAAGAACAATTACTTTAAACGCAGTTGTTCTCTGATACTCGATTCATCGGCTTCATGCACCAATGTCGAGTGAGTTAACTTTAGCTTACGCTTCTTAGACTTCTTTGTAAGAATGTGACTCTTAAAAGCGTGCTTTCTCTTGATCTTTCCGGTGCCGGTGAGTTTGAACCTTTTCTTGGCACTGGATTTGGTCTTCATTTTAGGCATCTTGCTCCTAATTAATTATTAATTGTTATTTCGGGCTTTCCCCCGACCTTTTTGAAACCGGGACTACTTCCTGGCTTTGGGAGCTATGAACATCGTCATACGTTTCCCTTCTAATCTTGGCATTTGTTCAACTTTGCCGTAATCCTCTAGTTCCTGGGCGAGCCGTAATAATAAAATCTCTCCCTTATCCTTATACACTATCGAACGTCCTTTAAAGAATACGTAGGCTTTCAATTTCGCCCCGTCTTTAAGAAACTTTTCGGCGTGTTTCTTTTTAAACTCGTAATCGTGGTCGTCTGTATTCGGACCAAACCTTATTTCCTTTACGATTACTTTCGTCGCTTTGGCCTTCATGGCCTTCTCTCTTTTCTTCTGCTCGTAAAGGAACTTTTTATAATCTATAATCTTACAAACCGGCGGATCTGCATTGGGTGAAATCTCCACCAGATCCAGTCCTAAATCGTTGGCCTTTTCAATGGCTTCCGCGATGGGATATACCCCCATCTCGATATTATCACCGACCAGGCGGACGTTGGGTACAGTAATCTTTTCGTTGATTTTATGAGGGTTTTTGTTTTCCCTCCGAGGTTGGGGCCTAAATCTTCTTCTTATTGCTATGGCTACTTAATTTTAATTAAACGTAAACTGTCAAAACGACTTTAAGGTACTACTTATTTCTTTTTCGACCAAGTCTGCAAAGGCCTCCACAGAGATTGAACCTAAATCTTCTCCCCCATGTTTACGGACTGCAACAGTGCCCGTTTCCTCTTCTTTTTCCCCTACGACAAGCATAAAGGGAACTTTTTGGACTTCCGCCTCCCGGATTTTTTTCCCGACAGTTTCATTCCTCTTATCAACGAGGGCGCGAATTTCGTGATTTTCCAGGGATTTTAAAACTTTTTCTGCATATTTTTCATACTTCTCGCTGACCGGTAAAACCATCGCCTGATCCGGGGTAAGCCAAAGGGGGAAATTACCTCCGGTATGTTCTAGCAGCAGGGCCATAAAGCGTTCCATACTACCAAAAGGCGCCCTGTGGATCATCACCGGCTGATGCAGTTCGTTGTCCTTACCCTTATAACTGAGCCCGAATCGCTCGGGTAAATTATAATCCACCTGGATAGTACCTAATTGCCATTTGCGTCCCAATGCATCCCTGACCATGAAATCGAGCTTAGGCCCGTAAAATGCGGCTTCTCCTTTTTCAATAGTATAATTAATGCCTTTTTCCTCTGCTGCGTTGATGATCGCCTGTTCGGCTTTTTCCCAAACTTCAGGTGCTCCCAGATATTTTTCCGGCTCTTCCGGATCCCGGATAGAGACCTGCGTGATAAAATCTTCAAAACCCAATGATCCCAGTACATACAGCGACAGGTCAATAACGTTTTTAAATTCTTCGTTTAGTTGTTCGG
>JBDNAQ010000158.1:0-6292 GCA_039768345.1 Flavobacteriaceae bacterium | reverse complement strand
TTTGTGGTATTCTCAAATTGACGGTATAATCATTGAATAATTTCCAATCAAGATGTATATTTGTAGGCCTTTTTTAACAATATACTAAGTACTATGGATTTTACACTTTCTGAAGAACAATTGATGATTCAACAGGCGGCGCGCGATTTTGCGCAACAAGAACTATTGCCCGGAGTCATTGAAAGAGACGAAGCGCAAAAATTCCCAACCAAGCAGGTTAAAATGATGGGAGAATTAGGATTTTTGGGGATGATGGTAGATCCCAAGTACGGCGGTAGTGGACTAGATACATTGTCATATGTGCTGGTTATGGAGGAGCTGTCTAAGGTAGATGCCTCTGCCTCTGTTATTGTTTCGGTAAATAATTCTCTGGTATGCTGGGGGTTAGAAACTTTTGGCAATGAGGAACAAAAGCAAAAATATTTAACAAGACTGGCGACCGGAGAGATCATAGGGGCATTTTGCCTTTCTGAACCGGAAGCAGGTAGCGATGCCACTTCACAAAAAACGACTGCCATTGACAAAGGTGATCACTATCTCCTTAATGGCACAAAGAATTGGATCACAAATGGTAACTCTGCCGATGTCTACCTGGTCATTGCGCAAACTGATGTAAAAAAAGCGCATAAGGGTATCAACGCCCTGATCGTTGAAAAAGGTATGAAGGGATTTGAAATAGGTCCTAAAGAGAACAAATTAGGTATCCGGGGCAGTGATACGCATTCACTAAATTTTAATGATGTAAAGGTCCCAAAAGAGAACAGAATAGGGGAAGACGGATTCGGTTTTAAGTTTGCTATGAAAACCCTGGCAGGTGGAAGAATTGGGATAGCAGCACAGGCATTGGGAATAGCGGCAGGTGCTTATGAAATGGCCTTGAAGTATTCCAAGGAACGGAAAGCTTTTGGAACTGAAATCAGTAATCATCAGGCCATTGCATTTAAGCTGGCCGATATGCATACGCAAATTGAAGCCGCACGTTTTCTGGTATACAAATCCGCATGTGATAAAGATAACCATGAAAACTATGACCTTTCTGGCGCCATGGCGAAATTATACGCTTCACAAGTAGCTATGGATACAACCGTTGAGGCTGTTCAGATTCACGGTGGGAATGGTTTTGTTAAGGATTATCACGTAGAACGACTTATGCGAGATGCGAAGATTACCCAGATATACGAGGGTACTTCTGAAATTCAAAAGATCGTTATATCCAGAAGTATTTTAAAATCCTGATTTAGAAATTCTTTTTACCCCACGGCACACAATTCAGAACTTTGTTGATGAAATAGCAAAAGACCCTCCATTTGGGTCTTTTTTTTTGAATACCCCATTATTAAAATCCCATTTAAGGAGCGATTTAAAATGCATTTTGCATATATATTAACATATTTTTTAAAACGTTGCATTTTTTCTACCATCCACCACTAAAACATAGATGAATCTCAGTGTTTTTGGTATTTTTGAGTAAATACGAAAATAGATGTTGAAGAAGCAAGGATTGTATTTGCCGGAGTTTGAACACGACAACTGTGGTGCAGGTTTTATTTGCAGCCTGAAAGGAAAAAAATCGAATGACATAATACATAAGGCCCTCGAAATTCTAGACAAATTAGAACACAGGGGAGCTGTGAGTGCCGATGGAAAAACCGGCGATGGCGCAGGGATATTGATAGACATTCCCCATCTGTTTTTTCAGGAGGAATGCTCTTTTGAATTACCCGAACCCGGAGCCTATGCTGTTGGGAATGTGTTTTTACCTAAAAAGGCAAATCAACGGGCATTTTGCATCTCAGTATTTGAATCAGAAATAAAAAGACAGGGCTTGCATTTACTGGGGTGGAGAGATGTACCCGTCAATACCTCTGTTCCCGGACGTATAGCTTCAGAAACGGAACCTTTTGTAAAACAGGTCTTTATTGCCAAGGAAAATGAGGCACAGGATTTCTTCAATTTTAATCTGAAACTATATATTGCCCGAAAAGTTACGGAGCATACCATCATAAACTCCAAACTCTCTGAAAGCAAGTTCTTTTACGTCCCCAGTCTCTCAACCAAAATTATAATCTTCAAAGGGCTGCTGATGCCCCAGGACATAAAAAGGTATTATACGGATCTGATGGATCCAAGAGTTGTTACCAGGCTTGCCTTGGTTCACCAGCGATTCTCAACCAACACCTTTCCTACCTGGGATCTGGCGCAACCGTTTCGGTATATGTGCCACAATGGGGAGATCAACACGCTGAGAGGTAATGTATCGCGAATGCGATCCAGGGAAGGGCTTATGGAAAGTCCATTTTTTGGACCAGAAATCAAGAAGATTCTACCCATCATCCTTCCGGGGAAATCGGATTCGGCCACTATGGACATGGTGGTAGAATTATTACTGATGACCGGCCGCTCTTTACCGGAGGTCATGATGATATTGGTCCCGGAAGCCTGGGAAAAAAACATAGAAATGTCTGAAGCCAAAAAGGCATTCTACGAATATTACTCTTGTGTGATGGAGCCATGGGATGGTCCGGCCTCTATCCCCTTTACTGACGGCAACTACATTGGTGCCGTTTTAGACAGGAACGGACTTCGCCCTTCACGTTACTCGGTAACAAAAGATGGCTATGTAATAATGTCTTCAGAAACGGGGGTTCTGGATATTGCCCCGGAGAACATTGAATTGCACGGTAGGCTAGAGCCTGGCAAGATGTTTTTGGTGAACATGGAAGAGGGCCGCATTATAAATGATGAAGAAATAAAAGAAGAGATCGCGCAGCGACATCCATATAAAAAATGGCTCGATAAGAATTTGATGCACCTCAGGAATATTCCCTATAATGACTGCCCACTTTTTATCAACGAGGAATCCGTTGAAAAAAGGAAAGTGGTTTTTGGATATACGCTGGAAGACATCAATACCATTGTACTTCCTATGGGAAAAACGGCAAAAGAACCTATAGGATCTATGGGGTCTGATACACCTATTGCGGTATTATCTGAACGCCCGCAATTGATCTATAATTATTTTAAGCAATTGTTTGCCCAGGTAACAAACCCGCCCCTGGATGGTATCCGGGAAGAATTGATCACAGATATAAGCCTTACCCTTGGGACAGACCTGAATATCTTTGAAACTACCGAACAACATTGCAGAAAATTAAAGATCCAGAACCCCGTGATCTCCAAAGAGGATCTGGATAAAATTAAAAATTATGACGCCAGCCCGGATTATAAAGTAGTGTCAATTCCTATTTTATATGATATCCACAGAGGACACAACGGCCTGGAAGAAGCTTTGGAGTCTATTCTGAATCAGGCATCAAAGGCCATAGATTCCGGAGCTAATATTATAATCCTCTCTGATAGGCTTCTAAACAAAGACAAGGCACCAATCCCTGCATTATTGGCTTGTTCTTATGTAAATAGTGGTTTGCAAACCGCAAATAAACGCTCCAATTTAAGCATCATCATTGAATCGGCTGAACCCAGAGAAGTTCACCATTTTGCCCTATTATTTGGCTTTGGAGCAAGCGCCATTAATCCGTATTTGGTAAACGAGATCATTGGGGAACAAATTGAAGAGAATGACATCACAGAATTCTCTTTTGATGAGGCCATAAAAAATTACAACAAAGCTATTGGGAAAGGAATCGTTAAGGTGATGAATAAGATCGGGATCTCTACCCTCAATTCGTATCGAGGATCTCAACTATTCGAATGTATCGGGCTTAACACCAATGTTGTAAACACCTATTTCCCAAATACACCAACACGTATTCAAGGTATTGGACTGTACGAGATAGAAAAGGAGATAGCAAAGAGGCATCAAAATGCCTTTGTTAAGAAATCTGTAGCGGCAACGCTCGATCTGGAAATTGGAGGCGAATACCGCTGGCGCAGAGACGGTGAAAAACATATGTTCAATCCCTTGTCCATTGCTAAACTTCAGAAATCTGTAAGAAACAACGAGCCAGATACCTACAAAGAATTTGCCGCAATGGTGAATGAGCAATCTAAAGATCTCATGACCATCCGGGGCTTGTTCGAGTTTGCAAACTTTGATCCTATTCCTTTAGAAGAAGTAGAACCCTGGACAGAAATTGTTAAGCGTTTTAAAACAGGAGCTATGTCTTATGGCTCCATAAGTAAGGAGGCTCATGAAAATCTAGCCATTGCAATGAACCGGATTGGGGGTAAAAGCAACTCTGGTGAAGGGGGTGAAGATGCCGAGCGTTTTTATAAGAATCAAACCGGAGATTGGCGAAACAGCGCCATAAAACAAGTAGCCTCCGGTAGATTTGGAGTAACATCCAATTATTTGACGAATGCACAGGAGATACAGATAAAAATGGCCCAGGGTGCAAAACCAGGAGAAGGCGGGCAACTTCCCGGACCCAAGGTAAATCCTTCCATCGCCAAAACCAGGAATTCTACTCCTTATGTAGGATTGATATCTCCCCCACCGCATCATGATATTTATTCTATTGAAGATCTGTCACAGCTTATTTACGATCTTAAATCTGCTAACAGAGAGGCTCGTATCAATGTAAAACTAGTGTCAGAAGTGGGCGTTGGAACCGTAGCGGCCGGGGTTGCCAAGGCGAAAGCCGATGTGATCCTAATTTCCGGGTTCGATGGTGGTACAGGGGCATCGCCACTTACTTCTCTCAAACACGCCGGGCTGCCATGGGAATTGGGAATTGCCGAAGCACAGCAAACATTGGTGATGAACGACCTCAGAAACCGGATAGTACTGGAGTGCGATGGCCAGTTAAAAACCGGAAGGGATGTAGCCATTGCCTGCTTATTAGGAGCAGAAGAATTCGGTTTTGCCACAGCACCTTTAGTAGCATCGGGATGTATAATGATGCGTGTATGTCATTTAAATACTTGTCCGGTTGGCATCGCTACACAAAATCCTGAACTCAGGAAAAAGTTTGAAGGGAAGCCAGAACATGTAGTAAACTATATGTACTTCGTTGCCCAGGAACTCAGAGAAATTATGGCTCAGTTAGGTTTCAGGACCATTAATGAAATGGTTGGGCAGGTTCAAAAACTCAACAGGAACAAGGCTATTGATCATTTTAAGGCCAACGGATTGGACCTGAGCCCTATTCTGCATAAAATTGAGGTGCGTAAGGGCACCAAACTTTACAATACGCAAAAACAGGAACATCATATATCAGACTCCATAGAGTTCGGGATCATTGGGAAAGCGCATCCTTCGTTATTCAGGAAGGAAAAATCGACCTTACATTTCCCCATCCATAATACGGACAGGGCCGTAGGTGCTATTATCAGTAATGAGATCTCCAAGATATACGGCGCTGAAGGGCTGCCAGATAACACCTTAAAACTGAATTTTACAGGTTCTGCCGGGCAGAGTTTTGGAGCTTTTGCCACACGAGGCCTTACCATGGTGGTAAATGGTAATACCAATGACTATTTAGGAAAAGGACTTTCTGGCGCAAAACTGATTATCAAAATACCGGAAAAATCGACCCTCAAGCCAGAAGAAAACATTATCACTGGTAACGTAACATTATACGGTGCCACTTCGGGTGAAGCTTATATAAACGGGAAAGCCGGAGAACGTTTCTGTGTTCGAAATTCTGGTGCCACCGCAGTAGTGGAAGGGATAGGAGACCACGGCTGTGAATATATGACAGGAGGAACGGCTGTTATTCTGGGGGAAGTTGGCCGAAATTTTGGTGCCGGGATGAGTGGAGGGATCGCCTATGTATTAGATCTGCACAAGAATTTTGAAAAACGATGTAATAAAGAAGCTTTAAACCTTCTTAAAGTTGAGGAAGACCGGGATATCGAACTTTTAAAGGGACTTATTGAAAATCATTACAATGCCACCCTAAGTCCGCTGGCACAACGCATATTGGAGAATTGGGAGCAATACTTACCAAAATTCATAAAAATATTCCCTGAAGAATACAAGCAGGCCTTGCTTCGTTTGGAACAGGAAAAATTACAAACTATTTAGAATTAAAAATGGGAAAGACGACAGGATTTTTGGAATACGGAAGAAAGACAGAGCCCTATAAACCGGTAGATAAGCGGGTAAAGGATTTTAAGGAATTTACCCTTCCCTTAAAAGAACAGGAATTAAAAGACCAGGGTGCGCGTTGTATGGATTGCGGAATTCCCTTTTGCCATAGTGGTTGTCCTCTGGGTAATTTGATCCCTGATTTTAACGATGCAGTATACAGGGGAAAATGGGAAAAGGCAGCTCAGATTCTTCATGCCACCAATAATTTCCCGGAATTTACGGGAAGACTATGCCCTG
>JBDNAQ010000157.1:0-2611 GCA_039768345.1 Flavobacteriaceae bacterium | reverse complement strand
TCTTCCACCCTACTGACGCTCCCTTCGGTCGGTCAGCATGATCAGCCCGAAGGGGTTAGCGGAAGTAGTGCTGACATAGCCTGCTATCGTCAGTACTCTATCAGGACAAGTAATTACGGGGAGAAAGAATAGTAAAGTAAAACCTTCAATGCAACCTGGAGGTTTTTTTAATTTTGATTTGCCGAATCACTTCACACTTGGCGCGGTGAGAACACCAGTTCTAAATCCATAAATTTCTGTGGCTAATTTTCTAAAAAGTCAGTTCATGGTTAATCTCCACGTTTTCCTCCATACTGACGCTCCCTTCGGTCGGTCAGCATGATCAGGCCGAAGGGCTAGCGGAAGTAGTGCTGACATAGCCTGCTATCGTCAGTACTTTAAATATCAGTTCTAGTAATTCCAGGGAGCAAGAATATTGAAATAAAACCTTCTATTTTAAATAGGAGGTTTTTTAGTTTCCGAATTGGTAGTTTACTTCAGATTTCCACCATAGGAATTACTTCAGGAAGGCTCGTTGGACTAATTGTGAGGTTTTTTCCTGAAGCCGGATTATAGTCTATAGTCCAGTATGATAATTCACTAAAACAACAAGAGGGTGAATTATTCCAAAATACATATAAACAATGAGTTATAATTCATTATTGAAATAAGTACTTTATTAGTATCTTTTTGCGATCAAATAAAACTTTCAATAATAATTGCTGGGTTTTTTACTTAGAAATCTCATCAACGATTACTCTTTCATCTCTATTCGCGATTTCCCAGGCGGTATGGAAGATCAGCTGCGAACGTATAGTCAGCAGGTCGTAATTGATCTTGTCTGGTGTATCACCCGGGCGGTGATAATCGGCATGGGTACCATTGAAATAGAAAATGATCGGGATATTATTCTTTGCAAAATTGTAGTGATCGCTACGATAATAGAAACGATTGGGATCATTCTCGTCGTTATAAGTATAATCAAGCTCTAATTGGGTGTATTTATCATTAATCCGTTCTGAGAGTTCGTGAAGATCTCTGCTAAGCTTATCAGACCCGATCAGATATACATATTCCCTGCTGCCTTCCCTCTTTGGGTCGATTCGGCCGATCATGTCGATATTTAAATTCACCACAGTCTGCGACAATGGAAAGATAGGTTTTACATCGGTATAGTATTGGGAGCCCAGCAGGCCTTTTTCTTCTCCGGTCACATGGAGAAAGACTATGGAACGCCTGGGGCCGTTTCCGGTATCCACAGCTTTTTTAAAGGCTTCAGCGATCTCGAGCATAGCGACGGTACCCGAACCATCATCATCTGCGCCATTGTTGATTTTACCATTCGATGAGATACCGATATGATCCAGATGTGAAGAGATCACCACGTATTCATCGGGCTTTTCGAATCCTTCGATATAAGCAACAACATTTTCTGAAGGGATTTCAATATTTGCACTTTTTAGTCCTAATTCAACAGTCCTGTCGAGAACCTTTGGCTGATCTGATTCTTCGATCCCGGCAAAAATAGTTTTGGCCATTTCTTCCGTCAGCATTATCAGACGAGGAGATTCATCGCTTTTTTTTAGGTCCATTCGTCCGCTTCCATTCGATTTCATAAAATTGAAATATCGCTTAAAGCGGTTATAATTCCCCGGATCGAAATAAAGTATGGCCTTGGCGCCGTTGTTCTTGGCGGCCAGGAGTCTTTTTTCGAGCGACTCCGAATTATTGCTCCAGACAGACTTTTTATTTGTTCCACTAACGCTATATATACCATCTTCGGCCTTTGGTTCGCCAGATTTGATCAGAACAACTTTATCTTTTACATCAAGGTTTTGGTAATCGGAATAATTTTCTTCCTCTATCCCATAGGCTGCAAATACTATTTCGTTAAAACTACCTTCCGACGCAGAAAAGGTTAAAAAGTTTTCACCTACCTCAAAGGTCTGTTCATCTACTTTTATCGTGCCGGTAGGCAGTTTGGCCATTTCCAACGGTACTTCCTGAAGGTAGTTACCGTTTTTATCGGCCGGAGATACTTCCATTGCCTCATACGCAGATTTTAAATACTCCACTGCTTTCTTTTGCCCGGGTTCACCGGTTTCTCGGCCTTCGTATTCATCTGAGGCATAGACATAGAGATGTTCTTTGAGTTCTTCTTCGGTGATGGTTTGGGCGTAGATGGCAGGATCTACCGCAACGTCGGTGGGGTTGGAAGGAGTTTCGCTAACCGTTTTTTGGGAGGTATTGCACGCAGCGGCAAGCGCGAGCGCTAAGAGGCAGATATACTTCATGTTACAGAGGCGTTGATTTCAAAATTCCCCAAAAATAGGAAAAAGAAAATGATTCTGAGACGACACATTATTTTTGGATTTTAATATCGATAAAGAGTTCTGATAAATGAAAAAGCTTATTATATTTGCAGCCTGTTTTGGCAGGTAAAGAACTGGCAAACACATACAGGAGGAATGGCAGAGTGGTCGAATGCACTGGTCTTGAAAACCAGCGAGGGTCACACCTCCGGGGGTTCGAATCCCTCTTCCTCCGCCATGAATAACCCGCCTACAGGCGGGTTTTTTATTTTCTAAAACAAACCATACTTGTTTGAGTTTGTTTTAGGAAGAAATAGTTC
>JBDNAQ010000014.1:0-14540 GCA_039768345.1 Flavobacteriaceae bacterium | reverse complement strand
TGACCCGGAAAAATATATGCTCTCATTTTCTATAATGTTTGGTTGGCAAAAATAGGGAAATCTGGTGGAAGTAATCCCTCTTTACAGCATTATGATTCCTCCTTGAACCAACCCGAATAGGTGACATAGTTCTCCGCTATTCGGTCTATCTCTCCGGTGCTTAATTCTATACTGATATCTTTTATCTTTTTAGCCGGAGTACCGGCAAAAACGCTACCCTCTGGTACATGCGTCCCTTTTGTAAGCACGGCCCCTGCAGCAATAATACTGTTGCTCTCTACCAGGCAGTCGTCCATAATGATGCTCCCCATACCAACAAGTACACGGTCCTTGATCGTACATCCATGGACTATCGCACCATGACCTATGGAAACGTTGTTCCCAATTTCGGTTGGGGATTTCTCAAAAGTACAGTGTATAATGGCGCCATCCTGAACGTTTACTTTGTTCCCCATTCTGATATAGTGTACATCGCCGCGTAAGACCGCATTATACCAGATACTGCACTGGTCTCCCATCGTAACTTCTCCCACAATCGTGGCATTCTCAGCAATAAAACAATCCTCACCAATAACCGGTGTATGTCCGCGTACAGCTTTGATCATAGAATTTAGTGTTTAAGCGCTCTAAAATTATTGAAAAAATGACAGTAATTCGCGTTTCCTTGAAGAAGAGACCAGTAATTCTTTACCGTTCGATAGTACAACACTACCTCCTTTCCCTTTCCGGTATTTTACGATCTCGTTTACGTTTACCAAAAAGGATTTATGAGTTCTGGCGAAGCCAAAATCTGAAAGGGACTCCTCGAAATATTTAAGGGTTTTGCTTACCAGGATTTTTTTATTCAGAAGATGGATCTCCGTATAGTTATCATCGGCCTTACAGTAAAGGATATCACCGATATCGAGTACCTGGAAACCATCGAGCTGAGGGATGGTGATCTTTCCGGATACTTTTGGCTGAGTGGTTTTTAGCAGTTGTTCTTCAAGCTGCTTTTCCTTGATCTTAATCTCTTTCACATGTTTAACCGCCTTCTGGAGTTCATCGATATCGATGGGTTTCATTAAATAATAAGCAGCATGATTATTCAATGCATCGAGCGCGTACTGATCGTATGCCGTTACAAACACTATTTCGAAGTCCCTCTCCGGTAGTTGATCGATAAGGTCGAAAGCATTCCCAAAAGGCATTTCAACATCAAGAAAGAGAAGATCAGGCTGTGTGTCTCCTATGAGATCTACACCTTCTGATACAGTCCCGGCTTCACCCACAATTTCGACCTCAGAACAGTATTTACCCAGGTAGTTCGTCAGAATCTCTCTGCTCTGAACTTCATCCTCTATCAATACCGCCTTTAATTTCATTATTTATTCCTTAAGCTTACTGTTACCCGGGTACCTGTACCGTCCTTTTCCAAATCGGTGACATTAACCCCGAACCGATGCTGTCCCATTTTATTTAGAATTTCAATGCGGTCTCTTATATTGTTCATCCCTGTCGATTTTTGATCGCTCTGATGCCTTGTCTTTAGCTTTGCCGACTGTTTTCTTCCGATACCGTTATCCTCTATGATGAGTTGCAAATGGTCATTTTCTTTTTTTACCCGGACCGTCAGTTGACCCTTATCTTCCTTGTATCGAAGTCCGTGCCAAACTGCATTTTCCACGTAGGGCTGTAATAACATAGGAGGAATTTCAAATCGATTGAGATCCACCTCCGGATCAATTTCCAGCTTATAATCGAATTTATCTGGAAACCTGGCCTTTTCCAGTTTGAGATATATTTTAATCAGTTCGATTTCCTTGTTTAAAGGGATAAAATCTTCTTCGTTATTTTCTAGAACCGATCTCATCAGGGCTGAAAAATCGCTGAGATATCGATTGGCGCTGCGTTCGTCGTTCCTGGCAATGTAGCTATTTACAGAATTGAGCGCATTGAAAATAAAATGAGGATTCATCTGCGACCGCAGCGATTTGAGCGCTAGTAAATTGTTAGCCAATTTTTGCTGACGGTTGCTTCGATAAAAGAAAAAGGCGGCCAATGCAGTGAGCAAGATGAGTAATATCAGGGAATATATTACCCATTTTTGCCTGCGATTCGTCTCCTCAGACAGTTGCTGCTGAGTGATGGCCAGTTCGAACTTGCTTTGAGATAGCTGTCGATCCTGCTCTAAACTACTTATCCGGTTCTGCTTTGACGCGATCTCCCTATTAAAGCGGGCTGCCTGCGCGATCTCAAGTTCCTTTCGCTGGTATAGTGTATCGACTACAGCCACATATTCCTGATAGGATTCAAGCGCCCTGGAAAAATCGCCCTTCTCACTGTAGACTTCAGAGAGTTTTCTGGTCGCATCCTTTTTTATTTCCAGGTCATCATCATTCTCGGCCTCCCTGATACTTTCCACCAGATATGGAATCGCCTCATCGTTCTTGTCCTGTTCCACGTAAGCATTGGCAATCTTATAGTTTATCTGCTGGGCTGTAATCGAATCTTCAACCTGTGAAACCCCTGTGCTTTCAGCGGCCGGAATGGGGATATCCGCAAGTGTAGACAAGCTCTTTTTTCTAAGTTTGATCTCATCCTCATAGCGGCCTTCACGATTGTAGAAATCGGCCACTTTTTCATTCTCCCTTACGGCTCTTTTAGGGGTTTGCGCCGCTGCCTGGTCCAGGGAATAACCATAATAGGCCTCTGCTTCCTGTGAGCGGTTATCCTTGGCATAGACATCTGCGATCTTGGAATTCAGATCCGGTACTTTGGGCGCGATTCTATTTTTACGGGCAATAATAAGTCCCTCCTCATAATATGCTACAGCCTGAGGAGCATCCCCGAGTCCGGTATATGCATCTCCAAGGCTTTCATATAGCTGTATTCGTTGGTAAGGGACCATACCATTGATATCGATTAATGGTCGTAGTATAGCTACCGCCTCATTGTAGGAACCGATCTGCAGTAAACTTTCCCCAAGTAGCAGGGCTGTTTTCGTCGTTTTATTTAATGCCTGTGCATCGCGATAATTCGAAATGGCCAGATCGTACTGCTGATGATACTGGTATATTTCCCCAAGATTCGTCAGCGCCAAGGCCCTCTCCTTTTCATTCCCCCGATCGCCCAGACCTTCCAGGGCACGCGCGATATAATCGATGCTCTTGTCGATATTGGATTTTTTATTGGCCCGGGCAGAATCGAGCAAGGAATGGAATTGATCTGGCGTACTGCTTCCTTCAGCAGAAGATTCCCTTTTGCCTATCTGGGAATTCACACTGGCGATCCCCAGCATCAAAAATGCTAATATGATGATACAGGCCCTCATTGTTGTCTGTAATTCCTGGTAAACTTAGTTGTTTTAAGTTGCAATAAAAAATCAACTAACCCATGCAGACCTTTATAAATAATGGGTTTAGAGGACTTTACGAATTCGTTATTATGCCAGACTCATCCAAAGGGCCATTTTACTCATTCCTGCTTTTATCAGGATCTAAACCGCTCTACTTTTAGTGGAAATAACTCTAAAAAAAGACAAAATGAAATCGATCCTTACCTTAGTACTTTCAGGGTTTCTAGGCCTGAATTTTTTGAATTCGACGGCAGTAGTCCCCGATACAGAAACCACAACCCATTTGGCTCAAAAGAGCAGTGCCGTGCACGATAACAAGGTGCAAATAGCGCTATTGCTCGATACCAGCAATAGCATGGACGGACTGATTAACCAGGCAAAAGCTCAATTATGGGATATTGTGAACGAATTTACCTATGCCCGATGCAGTCATCGGAAAAGGCCCGGCTTAGAGATTGCCCTTTACCAGTATGGAAATAATGAACTTTCATCCAGAGAAGGGTATATACAACAAGTATTGGGCTTTAGCGATGACCTCGATGAAATATCTCAAAAGCTCTTCTCGCTAACCACAAATGGTGGTGAAGAGTATTGCGGACAGGTAATTTACACCTCGATTGACCAGCTGGACTGGAATAGAAATCCTGATCATCTCAGGATGATCTTCATTGCCGGTAATGAGCCCTTTACTCAAGGTAAACTCGACTACCGCGATGCCATAAGCCAGGCCAAAGAAAAGGATATAGTGGTAAATACGATTTTCTGCGGAGACTACCACCAGGGTATCCAAACCGAGTGGCAGAAAGGGGCCCTGCTCACCGGCGGTGAATATATGGCTATCGATCATAACAGGGAGATTGTTCATGTTCCTACACCATATGACGAAATTATAATCCGTCTTAATAAAAGGTTGAACAACACATATATATCCTACGGATATGAAGGGTCAGCCAGAATGGCCAATCAATCGGCTCAGGATGCCAACGCCATGGAACTGGAAGAAGCGGTAGCGGTAAAAAGAGCTGTCAGCAAGAGCTCGGGATATTATAAAAATTCATCCTGGGACCTGGTAGATGCTGCAGATGACGAGGATTTCGATGTAGGCCAAGTGGAACGCAAACATTTGCCTTCAGAACTGCGCTCGAAGAGCGATAAGGAACTTGCAACTCATATCGCAGCCAAAAAAGCTGAACGCGATCAGATTCAAGAGGAAATCCGTGAATTGGATGCTAAACGTCAGGAATTCCTTGCTGAAAATCAGAAAGAGCAACAGGGAGAATTAGAAAGCGCCATGCTCAACGCAATCAAAAAACAGGCGTCAAAGAAAAACTTAAACTGGACAAAAGAATAGAGAACTGCCTGCCGGCGAAAGTCGGTGGGCTTTTTTTAGATCTAATAATTAGCAGACGGGCAAAAACAATCATATCGATTTTCGCGCTCAGGCCCAAAATCATAACCCAGGGTTATCTGGTGAAAACCTCCATTATCCAATCTTATATCGCCCGATTGGTAAGAGTAATTATAGGAGAACATAAAGCGATTAACATTGACACCTACAATTGGAGTAAAAAGCTGTAACCGCTGTTCTCCAAAGCTGCCATCGGTCTGGAACTGGGCGCCGTCGAAACTACGTCTGTAAGAGAGTCCGCCCCAAATGGTGCCAAAACTGACATCTTTATATACCTTGGCATTGATATCGACCGTTTCTTCTTCTGTAAATTCGGTTAGTTGGAAAAGAACGGAAGGTTCTATCCGCACGGAGGATTTACCAAAAATATAACCTACCTGTACAAGATACCTCCTTAAATTATCGAATTCTATGGCCGTATAAAGATCCCTTCCACTTCCAAGGAGATTGAGTACAGTTACATGAGTATAGAATTCCATATAATTGTACGATGCGCCCATATCAACATTGAAATAGCTCGCATTGTTTTGTCCTCCACCGATAATTGGATCAGGTATTACCGACACAAATTCACTTTCATCCAGTCTGCTTTGAATAAAACCTGCGCTAAGTCCCAGTGAAAGCTGATTGAGAATTCTGAAATCTTCACCGAAAGGTAAATGATGTGCATAAGTCATTTTCAGCCCGGTTTGTGAATGATAACCGTTGGCATCGTTAAAAATAATAGCGCCAACACCACTTCTGGTATCGGGAATTCTGAAATGTGCACTCAATGTCTGTAAACTGGGAGCCTCATCTACACTAAACCACTGTTTTCTGGCTGTTAACCTGATTTTACCCCCCTCGCCAATACCTGCCATGGAAGGATGTACCAGATAGTAATTATCCGCGAGATAGTCGAAATAGACCGGAAGTCCTTCCTGTGCGGTACTAAAAAGACTAAAACAGAAAAGCGAAAAGAGAAGGATTAGCCGATTTTTCATCTAAAAAGATTGGGGTACTTATTTATTGATTGTCTCCAAATATAATGTATAACGGATGAAAGAGAGCTTTATTATATCCTCCTAAGCTCAGAAAATGGTTGTATTTTTGCTAAAATTCAAGCTGATGAAAGAGTACAATATCACCGTAAAGAAAACAACGAATCCGGCTGTCCTCAAATTCGAAGCCAGTGATTTCCTTTTAGAAGCCGGAAATTATGAGTTCAAAAACATAGATGAGGCCAAGAAATCGCCGCTCGCACAGGAGCTTTTCTACCTCCCGTTTATAAAAACCGTATATATATCCGGGAATTTTATCGCCCTTGAACGATTCGATATCGTGGAATGGGAAGACGTAAAAGACGAGGTGGCCCAGCAATTGGTCGAATACCTGAATTCAGGGGCTCCGTTGATCCTTGAAGAAGAAAATTCCACAAAGATCGCAACGACGGTTTATGCCGAGGTAACGCCTAATCCTGCCGTTATGAAATTTGTAGCCAATCGAAAGATCGTTCCCGCCATGTTCGAATTTAAGAACATCGATGAGGCAAAGGCCTCGGCACTTGCAACCACACTTTTTGGCCTGCCTTTTGTAAAAGAGGTCTTTCTCGATGAGAATTACATCTCTATCACCAAATATGAGGTAGCCACATGGGAGGAAATCACCATGGAGCTAAGGGAATTGATCCGGGAGTTTTTGGCTTCAGGAAAGACAGTGGTTACGGATAAAGCCGAGAAGATTGGCCATCAGGTCAACAATTTATCATCGGGGCAGCCAGATCTGGATCCCACCTCATTGGAGATCATCAGTATCCTCGACGAATATGTAAAACCGGCAGTGGCCAGCGATGGTGGCAATATCCTTTTCCAGTCTTATGAGCCTGAAAGCAAAAAGGTCAATGTTATCCTCCAGGGTGCTTGTAGCGGTTGTCCGTCTTCTACCTTTACCTTGAGAAATGGTATTGAAACTATGCTAAAAAATATGCTGGGTGATAAGGTGGGAGAAGTGGTCGCGATTAACGGTTGATTTCGGTAACTTTATTAGACAAATAAAAGAGGATTCACTACCTTTAAGGAAACCCAAAAAAATAGTATTCATGTCAGTATTAAAAGTAATAGAAATCCTCGCTAATTCTAACGAAAGCTGGGAAGATGCCACACAAAAGGCCGTGACACAAGCTTCAAAATCGGTTAAAAAAATCCGTTCTGTTTATGTGAGTGAACAGAGTGCTACCGTCGATGATGGTAAGATATCAGAATTCAGGGTGAATGTTAAGATCACATTCGAAGTGGTCTGATAGCGCAGTTGCTAAGTTATAAAGCGCCAACAGGCGCTTTTTTTTTACATAATCTTTACTTCAAAAGATGAATCCTCCCGGTAAATGGGTAGTACTTCTATGCTCACTAACGGTATTTGCACAAAACCCTAAGGATATGACCCATCGATATACCAATGGCTTGATAAACGAATCGAGTCCTTATCTGCTTCAGCACGCCCATAATCCGGTAGACTGGTTTGCATGGAATCCCGAGATTCTGGCAAGGGCAAGGCAGGAGAACAAACTTCTGCTGATCAGTATTGGATATGCGGCTTGTCATTGGTGTCATGTTATGGAAAGGGAGTGCTTTGAGGATGAAGAAGTAGCAAGCATCATGAATGCCCATTTTATCAATATTAAAGTAGATCGGGAAGAACGGCCAGATGTAGATCATATTTACATGGATGCCCTCCAAATGATGACAGGTCATGGAGGTTGGCCGTTAAATATAGTTGCACTTCCCGATGGGCGCCCGTTCTGGGGAGCAACATTTGTTAAGAAGGAGCAGTGGATACGGGCTTTGGAACAGCTCGCAAGATTATACAAAGAAGATCCCGAGAAAATACAGAACTACGCCACCGATCTTGCAAAGGGCATCAGACAGATCAACCTGGTTGATAATGAGGCGGCCGCCGGCATTATGACTGGAGAGGAATTAAAAAATACTATTGGATCATGGTCCAAGCATTTCGATACAAAAAAAGGTGGGTATAACAGGGCGCCTAAATTCATGATGCCCGTAAATCTGGATTTCCTTTTGCACTATGTCTGGCTCAAAAATGACCAAGAACTAGATGATTATGTCAACACCACATTAACAAGGATGGCCTATGGGGGGGTCTTCGACCATATTGGAGGCGGATTTGCCCGTTATTCGGTGGATACCCGGTGGCATGTGCCACACTTCGAGAAAATGCTATACGATAATGCCCTTCTCACCAGTGTCTATGCAAAGGCTTATGGGCAGACCGGAAATGAATTATATGCCGATGTGGTCCGAAGAACTATCGCGTTCCTGGAGGCAGAATTGATGAATACGGAGGGTGGGTTTTATTCTTCGCTGGACGCCGACAGTCTGGATGATGAGGGTATATTGGAAGAAGGTGCCTATTATGTTTGGAAGGAAAAGGATTTAAAAGATATTCTCGGCGAACTTTTCCCGATTTTCAAAGACTATTTTAATATCAATAGTTATGGTCATTGGGAACATGGAAACTATGTACTGATAAGGGATTTACCCGATTCGGAAATAGCCCAAAAACATCAGATCGGTGTTGAGGAATTACAGGAAAAGATCGAGAATTGCCGGAAACTGTTGTCTGCCGCGCGGGCCAAAAGAAGTCGGCCCAGACTCGATGACAAAATCCTTTGCTCCTGGAACGGTCTGATGCTGAAGGGACTCACCGATGCCTATAGATATCTGGGCGATGAGAATTATCTTCATCTGGCAAAGGAAAGCGCCATTTTCCTGCGGAAGAACTTTCAGAGGGAACCGGAAGGTCTCTACCACACGCACAAAGATGGTAAAAGCAGTATTTCTGGTTATCTGGAAGACTATGCTGCACTGATAGATGGTTATCTGGGACTATATGAGATCACTTTTGAGGAAAAATGGTTGTTTAGAGCAAAAGAACTGGCAGAAGAATGTCTCCGCAATTATTATGATGAAGAAAGCGGACTGTTTTTCTTTAGCTCTAAAAATGAGGAGTATACCATCCGTCGAACATTAGAAACGGCCGACAATGTGATCCCCTCTTCCAACTCTATAATGTGCAATAACCTCTTTAAGCTTTCCAGGTTTTTTCTGGAATCAGATTTTGATAAGCATGCGCTCAGCATGACCTTACAAATGCAAAAGAGGATCATGGACCAACCCGGGAGCCATGCCAACTGGTTGAACAGCATATTATATCATTCTTCTGCTTTTTATGAAATTGCTATAGTGGGTGATGATTATTTGCTAAAAGCGAAAACGATACAGCACAATTATCTTCCCAACAGTATTATCACTGCTGCTGCTGAAGGAGCTAATATCGAACTGCTGAAAAACCGTTATAAACAAGGCAGTACGTTGATCTATATTTGTGAAAATGGAAGTTGTAAATTGCCGGTGGAATCCGAGGAAGAGGCGATGAAGCAATTGACTCCTGCCCAATGATGCGGGCAATAAATCGGCCTTGAAAGCCCGGAATTCTTCTTTAAATTTGCAAAAGTAAAAACAGCTTATGGAGAAATTTATCGATTATCAACGACATATAGATAATGCCATCGATTGGTTCTGGAGCGTTATCCCCGATATCGTAATGGCCCTTGTTATTCTTCTGACTGGTCTTTGGATCATCGGAATGATCACTCGTTTGCTCAAACGATATTTCGACAAAGCAGATTACGACCCTACCCTGGAATCGTTCCTTTATAGCCTTATCAAGGTGAGTTTAAAATTGGTTCTTCTTGTTTTGGTAATCACGCAATTAGGGGTTAAAACCTCCTCGCTGGTTGCGCTCCTGGCCTCCGCCGGAATAGCTGTTGGTTTAGCGTTACAGGGTTCTTTGTCTAATTTTGCCGGTGGAATACTGATCTTTGTGTTCAAACCTTTTAAAGTGGGTGACTTCATCTCCGCTCAAGGTATCGATGGCACGGTTAAGGAAATTTCGATATTCACTACAAAACTCACAACTTTCGGCAATCAGATCGCCATCGTACCAAACGGACCTCTCTCTAACAATAACATTGTAAATTACAATGCTGAAAATATCAGGCGAGATAAGATCAATGTGGGCATCGGCTATGATTCTGATATCAAAAAGGCCAAACAGATCGCCCTTGATATTTGCTCGGAGAACGATTCGATACTCAGGGATCCTGCACCTGAAGTTTATGTCGATGCGCTGGCCGATAGTTCTGTAGTATTAACATTGCGCTTTTGGGCCAAAAACGAGGATTTCTGGAATGCGCATTTCCTTACACTTGAAACGCTCAAGCACCGTTTTGATGAGGCAGCAATCAAGATCCCGTTCCCCCAACTGGAGGTGCATTCGGCCAAGACTACACCCTAGTGCAATCTACCGCTAAGAAGGCGGGTTTTTAGGCTTCATGGCGATGAAATCCTTTAAATAAAAGGGTTCGAAATAAGCGGTGTTCTCAAATAAGCCATTTTCATAGGCCTTATACGACATCCCCGACATGGTTTTGGCCGATGGAACCAGCTCGGGTAAGTATTTCAGATTAGCTCCTTGGAGGACTTCCCGGCATTTTATGGATCCATTGCCGAGGAGGTATACCGTCTCTTCATTCATAAATTCCCTAAAAGAGTCTTGATCGATTACCTCGGCCCAGGTGGGCTTAACCAGTTTCCCTTTGTGATCGAAAACGGCGGCATAGACTTCCATTCGCCGGGCATCGAGTAACGGAATTACATATCCACTTTCAACAGAAACCGAACTAGCAAGGCTCTCCAAAGTACTGACCGAAATCATCGGAATATCAAGAGCATAACAAAGGCCTTTGGCGGTAGATACTCCAATTCGAAGACCAGTGTAGGAACCCGGCCCCTTGCTCACGGCCACGGCATCGAGGTCTTTAGGTTTTACTTTAGCCTCCTCCATGCTGCGTTCGATGAAATTGTGCAGCTGTTCGGAGTGAGAATAGCGTGCATGATCTTCTTCAATCAGCGAAAGGATCTCTCCATCGTGTGCGATCGATACCGAGCAATTGGTAGTAGCGGTTTCAAGATTGAGAATTATGGCCATATCGGCCACAAATATACTCTAGTTTAGAACAATCGGCAGTCCGAAATAGAACTCCAGGATCTTAATCCTGAAAATATATTCATATTTAGTTCGGATAGCATCAGCAGCCGCGTCGTCCCTGCGGGCCTGCGCCTGCCCGTAGTCGAAGGCGTTCATCAGGCCTACTTCGTAACGCTCTCTGGCATAATCCAGGGAGGTCTGCCGGGCTTCGAGCGTCTTCTCAGCCGCTTCATAAGCCTTACCAAAACTCTGAACATCTACATAGGCCTGGTTGATAGTAGTCTCCAGATCCAATTTGTTCTGTTCGAACTGAACCCTGGCCTTTTCAAGTGATATCTTCGACCTTTTGATACTGTTTCGGGTACTGTTTCCGTTAAAAACCGGAATATTGACCTGTCCACCAAAAGAAACACCATCATTGGTCCAAAGCTGGTTTTCGAAAGGAACAACAATACCGGTAACCGGATCAAAGAAATTATCTGAGTATCGGGTGTTATAATTGAAAAATGCCCCCAGGGTTGGAAAATTATCCGCTTTGGCTATCAACAGGTCTTTCTCAGCCAGCTCTACGTTGGCTTGTGAGAATTTGATGTCATTCCTGAAATCCATCGCTTTTGCGAAAATCTCCTTAGGATTGTTATTCAAAATTTCAGCCAGCGGAACCTCGAATTCCTCATCAGCCACATCGAAATTCTCATATTCGGTGATCTGCAATAACTGGGCGAGGTTGATGAGCGCAATGGTCACCAGGCTCTCACCGTTAACAATAGCCTGTTCCTGGTTCGCCGCGGTCGCTTCGATTTCGAGCAGATCACCACGGGGAACCACTCCAGATTCAACCAGTTCCTTTGTCCTTATCAGATCTTGTTCAGTTACCGCATATTGCGCCCTGGCCACTTTAAGGGATTCCTTATTAGACAATACCTGTAAATAGGAATTGGCTACGTTAAGGCGAATATCATCAACCAGATCATCACGGCGGTATTGGCTGGCAATCGCATTCAGTTTAGCCCTGTTAAATTGATGGATATTTCGCAGGCCGTCAAAGATGTTTAATTGAGAACTAACCACGCCAGAGGATGTAAATTGCGTTGCATTAACCGGTTCTTGAGACGTAGGATCGAAAGAAAGTCCTGTATTGACCGATGCGTTTAATTGTCCGTTCAGTGTTGGCAGAAAGTTGCCGATCGCATCAGATTTATCGATTTTAGCATCTTCCAGGTCTAGCTCGAATTGCTGAACCGAGAGATTGTTTTCCACCGCATAGGTTACACATTCTTGCAAAGTCCATTTCCTTTGTTGGGCCTGTAATCCCAAGGTCAGAGAAAGCAGAAGAACCACAGTTATCTTGAGTTTCATATTTCGTCTTTTGATTGTATTAATACTTTTTGATTGATTTCTTACTAAGCATCTTCTTCCTCATCTTCATCTTCTTCACCTTTCTTTATTGGTTCGGTTTCATTCCAGACCTTTACCTCATCTTCTTCACTTAGCCCCGAAACGATCTCTACGTTTACCCCGTCTGAGATTCCGATCTCGATTTCTTTTCGTTCAAACTCCTGATCACCAACCATAATTTCAACATAGGGCTCGTCTGTCTCTTTGTCGAACTGGAGCAGGGCTTCGGGGATCACCATAATACTGTCTTTACGCTCCAATATCATAGACGCATTGGCACTGTAACCGGCACGGATCATAAAGCTGCTGTCTACCTGTACATCGCCCTCAATCTTGAATTGTACCGCTCCGGATTCTTCGGTGCCCTTAGGCGCGATGAATTTTAATTTGGCATCGAACTTTTTATCTTCAATTGCACCCAGACTGATCTCCAGAGGCATCCCTAGTTCAAGTTTATCTACTTCTCCCTCATCCACTTTTCCTTCGAAGATCATCTTACCAAGATCGGCAATGGAAGCAATGGTCGTTCCATCGTTAAAATTATTACTCTGGATCACCTGGTCGCCTTCACGTACAGGGATCTCCAGGATAGTGCCATCTACGGTAGCACGTATATAGGTGTTCGCACTGGAAGAGCCTCCTGCAGAGCCCAGGCGGATAATCCGGTAGTCGGCCCTTGCATTATCGAGTTCTTGTTTGGCCTGATCGAACTGGAGTTGCCATTCGTTAAAAGACTGGCTAGATATCACTCCTTTGTCGAAGAGCAATTTATTCCTGTTGTATTCGATTTTGACATTATTCAGTGCAATTTCGGCGTTACGTACGCGCCCCTGTGCCTGGTTCAATGCCTGTTCGTTCGGGACTACCTTGATCGTGGCAATGAGTTCCCCCGCCTTGACCTTCACCCCTTCTTCAAGGTAAATCTTGTCGATAATACCCGAAATCTGTGGCTTGATCTCAATCTCGTCTTTGGGGATCACCTTACCCGTTGCGACCGTTTTCTTCTCAATACTGGCTGTAAAAGGAGTTTTGGTCTCATAGGCAATCACCGATTTACTGTTGGATTTGATGAAAAATGCAGCGGCCCAAAGGACACCCAGACCCAATACTATGATTAATGCGTATTTAACAATTTTATTCATGACTCGTTTATTTGTCAGTGTTTATCAATTCCATTTATTACTCTTCGCGCAAAGCGTCTATTGGTTTAATGCTAACAGCCCTCTGTGCCGGGATAAGACCGATCAGTGTTCCGAGTATCACCATGATCAATAGCGCCCCCACAACAAGAGGTATAGGTAATGTTGGGTTTGTATAGGGAAAATCGATGCCCTCGGTGGCAGAATTGAGTGCACTCAGAACCACTGCCCCAAGAATGATACCTACAATCCCTGCGATCATTGTCAGAAAGACCGATTCGAGAATGATCTGCATACGCACCTCGCGGGGTGTTGCCCCCAGAGCACGTCTGATCCCCAATTCCTTGGTCCGTTCTTTAACCGATATCAACAGGATATTACCAATGCCGATGACGCCTGCCAGAATCGTAGCCAGGCCAACGATGAGCGATAAAAAGGTGATCCCTTTGGAGAATCCCATAATCTTATTAAAGATCTCACCCAGATTAAAGGCCCCAAAAGCCCGCTCGTCTTCAGGGTGTACTTTGTGATTCCTTCTCAGTACTGCTTTTACATCTTTCTCAACCTGTACCACATCGGCATCATCGTAGGCAGCAATGGCAAAGAAGTCTACGTTATCTCCCTTATTGAATATTTTTCTAAAAGTGGAAAAAGGGATAAAAATGTCGCCGTCGTTCTCAAATGGTGTGGTCTGTGTAAATTTGTGTACCCCAACAACCTGGAAATAGATATCGTCTATCCGGATATATCCTCCTATAGGATCCTCATCCTTTTCAAAGAGTTCCTGCTGGGTCCTTTCGCCAATAACACACACCTTGCGCGACTGATCCATATCTTCCTTATTGAAAAACCGGCCATTGTCGTAAATCTTTTTAGTAGCAATTTTGGCGTAAACAGGGATATAGCCGTATGTAGCATAACTGCCAGACTTGCCTCCTCTTACCGCGGTGGCGGCCGAATCGCCAAATACACCTCTGGCGTTGATCGGAGCAATATATTTTATCTCCGGGATTTTGTTGGCCAGTATTTCGCCGTCGCGGACTTTTAGCTGAAGGTTACGACCGGTTTTATAGCCCGCATAGGGTTTGCTGGTGGCCTGAGACCAGGCAAACATACTATTCCTTGCCACGGTTTCAAATGCTTTCTCAAAGCCATTATCCATTCCCTTAGCTGAACCGGCCAGGGTGATGTAGATGAATATACCCCAGAG
>JBDNAQ010000156.1:0-2684 GCA_039768345.1 Flavobacteriaceae bacterium | reverse complement strand
GCACTTGATAGGAAATGTGGTAAACTTTTTTTTACATTTAGAGAACTAAAATTTGGCATTACATGGACAACTATCTTATTACTATTGGGATGTACCTACTTTTGATGCTATTTTTTAAAATTTACTTTGCGGTTGCCGCCAAGGATTAATTTTAAATAAATAGTTCCCCCACAACTCGTTTAATCGATCGCGATGTTAAAAAAAGAGATTCGGTTAAACTTTATAAAATTACGCAATCAACTTACTTCGGAAGAGGCAGATTCTTCCAGTAGGATTATATGCGATTTCCTTCACCAACTCCCGATTTGGGATTTTGAGTATTATCATATTTTCCTTCCCATTATCGAGAATAATGAAGTAGATACGTATTCCATTATCGATCTGCTAAAAAATTATCAGAAGAAAATTGTTGTGCCGAAGATCAAGAGCGGCCAACTGTTAGAACATTATATTCTCGAAGCAGATACTTCGCTTAAAAAAAACCATTGGGGTATCCCGGAACCTGAGTCAGGACATCGAGTCCAGGTTGAAGAAATAGACCTGGTTTTCGTACCTATGCTGGCCTTTGACAGGCAAGGGCATCGTGTAGGATACGGCAAGGGTTATTACGATCGTTTTCTGGCAAGCTGTCGCGCCAGTGTAGTAAAAATCGGTCTGTGCTTTTTTGAACCTATAGAAAAGATCGGTGATGCCGGACCGCAAGACATCTCTATGGATTATTGTATAACACCTGAGAAGATCTACGAATTCTGAGCAGCTTTCTGACCGAATGCTTTCTTGTTAAAAAAGACCAGCACCCCAACTCCGGTACTGATCGCCGTATCGGCAATATTAAATACGGGTTCAAAAAATCTAAAGTTGTCACCTCCTACAAAAGGAAACCATTCTGGCCAGGTGGTATCGATAATCGGGAAGTAAAGCATATCTACCACCTTGCCGTAAAATAGACTCCCATAGGTTTCATCTGCCATAAATGTGGCTACCTGATTATAGCTATCATCGAACAGGATTCCGTAGAATAGAGAATCAACAATATTGCCAAGGGCCCCGGCAAAAATCAAAGAAACTGCCAGGGTAAGAGTAGTTGTGCCATTTTTTCTGATGATATCATACAGCCAGTATCCGATACCTCCAATAGCAAACAACCTGAAGACCGTAAGAATGAGTTTTCCCAGGGAGTCCGAAACAGGGAGGATATCGCTCAGTTTAGTCCCCCAGGCGGCTCCTTCATTTTCAATAAACAGGATCTTAAACCAACTAAAAACCTCTACAGACTCTCCTAGTTGAAAATGAGTCTTTATATATATCTTGCTCAGCTGGTCGATCAGCAAAACAATTAAAACCAGGAGGAGGGACTTTTTGATGTTCATGGCATAATGCTAAAGAATGGGGCTAAAATAGGTATAATTATTGAAGCTCCCTTAAAGAAAAAAGCCGGCTGATCTGGCCTTATGAAACTCAATAAATTTTATGATCCTTGTGATTTCTGTGGTAAGTCTGCAAAAATATACCTAACAGTTTGTCCCTGGAATTACATTAGAAGCCGGTACGAGGTCTGCTGAAAAAATTGAGCTGGTTTAATCAGGAGAGATTGTATAATCTATTAGGATTATTTACCGTGCAAAAGGACTCGTATTAACTATAAAAAATACCCGTTCTATCCGGGCGCAGCCATAAATATGCCGGATGAGTTACTGCTACAGGCAACCTATTTTTGCATATTCTTTGCTTCAATGCTCAAGGTAGCGTGGGGTACCAGTTTCAGACGTTCTTTGTTGATCAGTTTTCCTGTTACCCTGCATATGCCATAGGTCTTATTTTCAATACGTAAGAGTGCATTTTTAAGGTCTCTTATAAACTTTTCCTGCCGTATTGCCAATTGGGTGTTCGCTTCCTTGCTCATTGTTTCAGAGCCCTCTTCAAAGGCCTTAAAAGTTGGAGCAGTATCATCGGTTCCATTATTTCCATCGTTCATATAAGAACTTCTCAAGAGGTCCAAATGGCTTTGTGCCTTTTCAATTTTTTCTTCAATAAGCACTCTAAATCCTTCCAATTCCTTGTCCGAATAACGCACCTTCAAATCTTTTGCCATGACTTTAGTGTTTTTGAATAAACAATTTTGTATTTACTTCATCGAATACTACAGTCGTACCTTCATCCATTTTTTCCTCAAAATCCAATTCGGCCGTAAGGGTCTCATTCATGATATAACGCTTATTGCGTTCAACAGCCTTTTCGACCAAACCATCTTTTAAGATCTTGATGTCGATTTTATCGGTAACATCAAGCCCGGATTCTTTCCGTAGATTTTGTATTCGATTTACCAGCTCTCTGGCTATTCCCTCCTGCCTCAGATTTTCATCAATTGTAACGTCTAAAGCTACGGTCAGGGAACCGGAACTGGCTACTAACCATCCCTCGATATCCTGAGAGCTGATCTCTACATCCTCTAACTGTAATATAATAATTTTATTTTCTATGTCAAGTGATATTTTCCCGTCCCGTTCAATTTTTTGAATATGCTCCTGGTCCAATTCACCAATGGCCCGGGCAATTTGCTTCATTTCCTTACCGAATCGCGGGCCAAGCACTTTAAAATTGGGTTTAATCCGCTTGACGAGAATTCCGGACGCATCGTCCAGCAACTCAATTTCTTTGACATTCACCTCGGATTTGATCAGTTC
>JBDNAQ010000155.1:0-4258 GCA_039768345.1 Flavobacteriaceae bacterium | reverse complement strand
GTGGGGCTCGAGATGGGGGCCGATGATTATCTACCCAAGACCTTCTCCTCGCGTGAGCTTTTGGCACGCCTTCGCGCTGTTACGCGTCGACATATCGTATCCGAACGCCAGGCTGCATCTGCAGCTACGGATAAAGTCTTAATATTCGGGAATCTGGAAATTGAGCAAAGCTCCCGAACGGTTCGTCTGGATGCAAAAGCGCTGAACCTGACCCCTATCGAATACGATCTATTAACAAGCTTGGCCCGGTCTGCCGGGCGGATTCTGACACGTGACCAATTATTAGATGCGGTTGCCGGGCGCAATTATGAAGTCTTCGACCGCTCCGTGGATGTCCATATCTCCTCGCTGCGGCGCAAACTCGGGGAAAATCCCCGCAACCCCGGATTCATCCAAACGGTTCGGACCGCCGGGTATATGTTCAAGGAACCGGAGGATTAGCAATGATAAAACCGGCTTCGTCTTTACTAGCCAAGATCCTCTGCTGGTTCTTCCTGAACCTGGCCCTGGTGGTTGCGGCCCTGGCGGTGTTCTTTGTCTTTCAGCCGCAGGTGAATCTGCATGCGATTTTCGGACTGGTAGGATCGAATCGCTTGCGAACCACTGGCATGTTGATTGCCCATGACCTAAATCAGACCTCACGGACCAAATGGTCAGAGGTACTCTCCAGGCATGCAGACATCCACCAGGTGGATTTCGTACTTGTGCTTGATGACGGATCGCGCTTCTCTTCAAAGGATACGGATCTACCTGAAAAGGTAATAACAAGGGTGAAGGATGCTTTGCGGAGCAGACCTCCCCCACGCCATGGTCTGCCGCCACCTAGGTTCGACCATCCTCAAAGGCGGCCGGATAACCACACGATTGATGATGTCGGTGACTTGCTGAAAAAAGGGCCCAGCGATAGAATACCGCCCATGCACGCCGATGCGGATGATAGAGGACCGCCTTTGACGATGCGGTCGCGGCATCCGACCCGCTACTGGGCCGGGATTCGGATTCCGGTGCCCCCTGAACCGTTGCACCCCCCTGCACCTGCAATGTTGCTGGCGGTGTCTGATTCGGTAACGGGAAACGGCTTTTTTTTTGATCCCCTTCCCTGGATGATCGTCGCAGCGGCGATGATACTGATTTCGGTGTTGTTTTGGATACCGATGGTAAGAAGTATCACGCGACCGCTTGCCCGCATGACCCTTGCAACCGAAGAGGTTGCCAACGGACGCTTTGAGGTGTCCATCCATGAACCAAGGGCCGATGAGATCGGACGTCTGGCGAAGGCGATAAACCACATGACCTCACGATTGTCTGCCTTTGTGAAGGGCCAAAAACGATTCTTAGGAGATGTGGCCCATGAACTGGGATCCCCCATCGCCCGGATTCAGTTCGGCCTTGGCGCCTTAGAACAGCGTGTCGAGGGGAAAAACCGCAATCGTGTAATCGAGGTGATGGAAGATGTTGACCACATGTCCAAACTTGTCAACGAACTGCTGGCCTTCTCGCGGGCGGATATGAAATCCAACACGATTAAACTGGACAGAATTGACCTGCTTCCTGTAGTTCAAACCGCAGTGAAGCGGGAGATTACACCGACAGCAGAGATCATCACCAAAATAGATTCGGGGATCCGTGTTACTGCATCCTCGGAGCTTCTGACCCGAGCAATTGCCAATCTGGTGAGGAATGCCGCTAAATACGCAGAAGGTGCCGGCCCGATACATGTAACCGCAAAAAAAGAAATAGATGTGGTAGAGATTGAGGTCCGAGATAACGGCTCTGGTGTTCCTGAAGACCTTCTCGATCAGCTTTTCGAACCCTTCTTCCGCCCTGAGGCCTCGCGAGATAGAAATTCCGGGGGTGTCGGCCTTGGGTTGGCTATCGTGAAAAGATGTGTTGAAACGTGCAAAGGAACTGTCTCAGCTGCCAACCTCAAACCCAAAGGGTTTGCAGTTAAAATTACTTTAAAGCCCTGAGTGTAGTATACTTAACAGGTAGGATAGGGTGATCAGTCGGGACGACGTCAATAGATTTTTGTACAATACCGAATACAAAGGAATTGTTTGCTTCATTGCCGTTTACGTCTCCTTCAACCTTCCTTAAGGTATAATAAAGGCGATAGTTAGTGCAAGTTTCTCGAATTGAACCTGCCCGAGTGCACCGGAGGTGATGAAATAGTGTTCACTAATTATCATTATTTGATTTTTTATCTCTACCAGAGGGGAAAATGTTTTTCCAAATTCCCTTATTCAAAAGAACGGATAACTCTCCGTTTCTCTTTTTTTCATAGAAAAGCAGATCATTAAAGCCGTCATTGTTCAAATCCGAAATCTGCATAAATGGAGATGGGACAACACCCGATTGACCGAAGGGTTTGGTAAAGAGATTTTCAGATAATGTATTTAAAAATATCTCTATTTTACCGTCTCTGGCGACTAAAAGATCTTTCAGCCCATCCTTGTTGAAATCGCTTTTAATGGTAGGCCAAGTCCCTCGGAATCTGATTTTATGCGTTAGATTGATCTTATAGTCCGTTTTTAAGAGAAAATCAGGTTCATCAGGATAGCGATTATCATTTTGGAGCAGGTAAACGGATGTATCTAAAGTTACGCGTTTGGATATTAGATTTTGAACTATTTTCCAGAAGCCGAGCTTTATTTTAGTGAAATACAGGTCCGCGTTGCCGTCTGCATCTACATCCGCGATATTGACACCTGGGGTAACGCCATTCGCGGTGATGGTTTGGTCAGGTTTTCTTGTGAATGGAGATTCTAAATTTTGTTTATTCAGAAAAATATAAATAATGATTTCCTGTTCTAAAAATTTACCCGTGCCCTTTGTAAGTGTCAGTATAACATCCACATATTTATCTCCATTCAAATCCACCGGTGTCATAAGATAAAACAGATTAACATCGGATTCTTTTCCAGACGGACGAACCGGAAATACATTTGTGAATGAAGGCTCCTCGGAGAATTTACCATCGGCTTTTTGCAAGTACACATTTAAGGACTCCTGTTCGGTGAGAATCAGATCCTGGAGGTTGTCACCATTAAAATCCATCATAAAAATTCTAGGAAGCCGGAATTCAGCATGTATAGAATAATCTCTAAATGCACCACCATCATCTTCATTGTCACTAAATAAAAAGGTGCGTGGAGTAACAGATACTGTATCTGTCTTCCGCCATTCTCCATCATCGTCCCTATCAAAGAAAGCAAGCGTGTTAAATTGTGGTACAAGCAACATTTTCCGATTATTGCCTTTCCAATCTCCCAGCAAATGCGACCGTGGTAAATAGCTGGTCACCGGAGAGACTGTGATAGTTGGAAACTCAAGTAGTCTGTGAGATTTCCTGGAATAAGTCCCGTCCTTTCCTTGTCGATAATAACGAATACCCGAGCCAGTGAGGTAGAAAATCTCCTTGCCTGGAAATGATGTTATATCGCCAACTTCAAACATGGTAGCAGTATGGTCTACTTCCCATCGTTGCCATGCGGGGTTTAAATACTGTCCTGATTTTTCAGTTCTATAGAGGGAAATCCACCTCTTCTCCTTCGGATAAATGCCCGTTTTGCTCAATACGATAATTTCAGCTGATCCATTATCGTCTAAATCAGAACTGATAGCAGATAAGATCTTACCATCAATAGAAATAGATTGAACTGAAAAAAGTTCAGCACCTTCAGTGTTCTTGACAATAACTAAAAAATACATCAAAGCAATAATTGAATACTGCATTAATCTGATCTTTTTAACGAAGCATTTGTCTGAAGGGTAGTTTGTCATATTTGGTTTGCTCACTAGGCTTTCTTTACATGGGCCAACCTAGTACGCTTCAATCTTATTCTCTAAATAATGGATACTATTTCACGGTCCTGCATATTTTTTAATTATTGAGATAAATCATAGAAATACCGATGAGACAGAAATTTTTGAAGTAGGCCATTCACTAATAACCATACCGCAGCAACGGAAATTAGTTTTCCCGAGGATTTGAGGCCAAACAATTTATGGTTTATAAGAAACTCATGGTCGAGGGATTTCAAGAAATCTTCCTTGTTAAGTTCAGGTGCCAATTCTTTTAATATTTCATAAGCTTCATCCAATTCTTGTTGATTTTTGATTTCTATGAATTCCATAAAAATCCCTTATGATCACATTTGTGCAATACTCAAAAATTAGGTTCAATATATGCTCTCGGTAAAGGGCCCTTTTACCAGCCGAAGGTCAAATACTTGTGCATCGAATCCGCCGCCATGCG
>JBDNAQ010000154.1:0-16427 GCA_039768345.1 Flavobacteriaceae bacterium | reverse complement strand
TCATTAAAAATGCTTAATGAGATAGGGATGGATAAGATCGATTCACATAATCGCAGTTTGGCAGAATATGCACAAAGGGCGTTCGGAAAGCTGGGGCTTCTTCAGAAAGAGGTTTTGGAACGGCAGGTACACGGGAGCATTTTCAGACTGGAAGCAGATCGGGATCTTTTTGAGCATTTGAAGCATAATGGAGTAATGTGTTCCTGGCGATCTGACGGAGTGCGATTAAGTTTTCACTTCTACAACACTGAACAAGAGATAGATCGAATTGTGGAGATCATCAAAACCAAGCATTGAAATTTCCTACAATTGAAAATTGAGGCGATTATTTTACCAATGTCTAAAGTTTGATTGTATTAATTTATCAAATTGACAATTTTAATCTAGTGCGTTGTACGATAGCGATTTAATGGTTTGCTTTGCAGTGTAAATATTAAATTATATAAAAATGGCTATCGCAAAGCAATACTTAAAAACTAAGCCTGTGTGTAAAGTTACATTCACAGTGCCAGCTGAAGAAGCAAAAAAAGTAGCAGTTGTTGGAGATTTCAATAACTGGAATCCTAAAGGAAGTCTCCTTAAGAAACTCAAGAACGGTACTTTTAAGGGAACTTTTGACTTACCGAAGGAAAACTCATTTGAGTTTAAGTACATCATCGACGGTGAGTATGTAAACGACGCAGAAGCAGATCGCTATCAGTGGAATGATTTCGCTGGATCTGAAAACGCAGTATTAGAGGTTTAAAAAATAGAGCCGGGAATTTGTTTCCCGGCTTTTTTATTCCACAACCTCCACGCCTTTCCAAAAGGCGACATAACCTTTAATTTGCCTGGCCAGGTCACTGGTCTCCGGATAATACCAGGCTGCATCCCTGTTCTCTTTTCCTTCTACACGAAGCGTATAATAAGAGGCTTGTCCTTTCCATGGACATACCGTATGTGTCTCACTCTTCTCTAAAAACTCCATATTAATGCTTTCCGGTGGAAAGTAATGGTTGTTTTCTACCACAAGTGTATTGTCGCTTTGCGCAATAATAGTATCATTCCAAACTGCTTTCATCTTATCTCTTTTTAAAAATATAGTCTTTGTATCCTATGTCCTGATTGCTGAATACGGTAGATACAGATAACCCTGCTTTCTTTGCCAGCCAGTATACTATTTCATCGTCGTATTTCTGCGAAATTTCGGTATGAATGGTTTCCCAAGGTTTAAAAGTTACATTCAAACCGAGCGATTCAATTGTTACGTCCTGTTGTTTTGTAGATACCAAATAGCTTTTCGCGGTGCCGGTTTCCGGATCATAGACCTCCCAGTGTTTAAAATGGTCGGGATTAAAATTTCCACCCAACTCACGATTGATTCTCAGAAGGATATTTTTATTGAATGATTCGGTGATCCCAGTGGCATCGTTATAGGCGTCTAATACTTGCTGAGGGTCTTTTTTTTGGTCGAAGCCAATGAATAGCAAATCTTCTTCTGTCATTACTTCCTGAAGCCTGGATAGAAAATCAACGGCATCGGGATGCAGAAGATTACCGATATTAGAACCCAGAAACAAGATTACTTTCCGGCTGCCATTTAATGTGCTTAGATGTTTCAATACTTCAAAATAAGTGCCTTGCCGGGGAGAAATTGTCACATCAGGAAGTTCATTTTTCAGGGATTCCTCCAGGGAGTTGAGCGCATTTTGACTTATATCGATAGGTGTATATTTAAAAGATATCCCCCTGCTGGCCATATGTTCCAGGAGAATTTTGGTCTTTTTACCATCTCCCGCACCCAGTTCTATCAGATTGATATGTTCTGCCCCTGTTCGAAACCGGTCAACTATTGTTTCCTTATGGGATGATAGAATATCAAATTCCGCATTGGTGAGGTAGTATTCCGGCATCGACATGATTTCCTGAAAAAGTCTGTCGCCCCGTTCATCATAAAAATATTTAGAGGATAAGTGCTTAGGAAACTCTGTCAAGCCATTATAAACTTCTTCCGCAAATTCAGTGCGCAATGTGGTTGTATTTTTTTCTTGCATATGATTTAAGTCGGATTTAACGGGCTAACCTTAATCCTGTAAATTGCCAGCGTAACTGAGGCTGAAAGAAATTGCGGTAGGTAGGACGTGTATGGCCCGAAGGAGTAGCTATTGAACCCCCGCGCAGCACCTTTTGGTTTACCATAAATTTACCGTTGTATTCACCCAGAGCCCCTTCTGCTTTTTTGTAATCAGGGTAAGGTAAATAGGCACTTTCGGTCCACTCCCAACGGGCACCCCATTTAAATCGATGTTGTGAGGCTTCCCACTCAAATTCGGTAGGCAATCGGCAGCCCTTCCATTGGCCATAAGCAAATGCCTCATAATAGGAGATGTGGGTAACTGCCGCATTGGGTTCGACGCGTACCAGACCACCCAGGGTATAATAATACCAGTCCTCATCGATCTTATGCCAGTATAAGGGTGATGTAATGTTATGAAGAGATACCCAATCCCAGGCATCGGCATGCCATAGTTCAAATTGCTGATACCCTCCAGCTTCTATAAATTCGAGAAATTCTCTGTTGGTTACCAAGCGGTCAGAAATCTCAAAATCCTCCAGAAAGACCCGATGTCTTCCTAATTCATTATCGTAGCAGAAATCTGATGTGTTATGACCGATCTCATAGACACCCTCATCGACCGTGATCCAGTGTTGGTTGGTCTCGAGCGCTTCGATTTCCGGAAACCGTTCTGAGTATACAGGTAAGAGCGGATTATTACCTAATATATATTTGATATCGGTAAGAAGAAGTTCCTGGTGTTGTTTTTCGTGATGAATTCCGATTTCCAGTAAGTCTGAACAGGAGCTACTTTCTTCCTTCTCGAAAAAGACTTTTATGGCAGAGGTAACATAGTGGCGATAATCGTAAACGCGCTGTACTGAAGGCCGGGAGAGATTTCCACGATCGGCACGAATTACCCGTTTACCCACAGACTCGTAATAGCTGTTAAAAACAAAGGAAAAATCCTCATCGAAAAGTTTATAACCCGGCATATGGGGTTTCAGGATAAATTCTTCATAAAACCAGGTGGTATGACCCAGATGCCATTTTGGAGGGGAGACGTCTATCACCGGCTGTACCACATAGTCTTCTATCTCCAGAGGGCGACAAATATTTTCTGTGTGCAGGCGGGTCTCAAGGAAAGTCTCCAGGAGAATATCGGTAATTGTCATAGGCAGATTTTTCTCCTAAAGATAATATATTTGACTTTTAATTAAAGTCTAAATGTTAGTGGGATGGAGTAAGGGACAGACACCGCTTCACCTTCATGTATGGCAGGCCTGAATTTTGGCAGTAAACGCATTATCCTGACCGCCTCTTTTTCGAGCAATGGATGCGCCCCCTTGGTTCTTATATTCGAAAGGGTGCCGTCTGCTTCGATCGTCATCATAATGTAGACCACACCTTCTATATAATTCGCCTTCGCATCTTCAGGATAGCGAAAATACTTTTTAATGTGCTTTTGCATTTGCTTTTGGAAACACTTTTGGTCCTTCTCCATGTTTTTGGGCTCACATTCCATAAACAAAGGAATCCTATCCATTTCCGGTGGATTAGCTTGAGAAAACAGCGGTGAACCTGAACAACAAAACAGGGTGATCAAAAAAATAAAAGCACTCTTCATCGGAATATTAAACGGCTACAATGCCCTTGATGTGCGGATGCGGATCGTAATTGAGTAGGCTAAAATCTTCGAATTTAAAGTCGAAAATATCCTTCACTTCCGGATTTAATACCATTTTGGGCAAGGGCCGGGTTTCCCTGCTAAGTTGCAATTCTATCTGTTCGAGATGATTGTTATAGATATGCGCATCGCCAAAAGTATGCACAAAATCTCCGGCTTCATATCCGCATACCTGGGCTACCATCATCGTAAGCAGGGCATAGGAGGCAATATTGAAGGGTACGCCTAAAAATATATCTGCACTGCGCTGATAGAGCTGACAGGAGAGTTTATCGTCGGTCACATAAAACTGAAAAAAGGCATGGCAGGGGGGCAGTGCTGCTTTTCCATTGGAAACATTTTGGGCGAAGGATAATGACGTATCGGGTAAAACACCAGGGTTCCATGCAGTAATCATTATTCTGCGACTGTCGGGGTTATGCTTAATATTATGGATAGCATTTTTGATCTGGTCGATACCCTGTCCGTTCCAATTCCGCCATTGCTCTCCATAAACCGGGCCCAGGTTGCCATCGGCATCGGCCCATTCGTTCCAGATCCTCACACCGTTATCCTGGAGATACTTCACATTTGTGTCTCCCCGCAGAAACCAAAGCAATTCGTAAATAATAGATTTTAGGTGTATCTTTTTAGTGGTCACCAGGGGAAAGCCCTTTTGAAGGTCGAAACGCATCTGGTGGCCAAAAATACTGATCGTACCAGTACCGGTGCGGTCTTCCTTACGGCTGCCGTTGCTGAGTACCTCTTTTAATAAGTCGTGATATTGTTTCATGCTCCATTATCTTTCATCAGCGAAAATAACGAAACTCGGAGAGTTGGCGATTTGAGATTTTTCAAAACTTATTAACGGTTACCCCCGCTAAAAGATCATCCCAGGATCATTCCGGCCATAGTAGCCGAGAGTAATGAGGCCAAAGTACCACCAAGTACTGCTCTTAGACCGAATTCAGATAGTGTTTTGCGTTGGCCCGGCGCTAGTGATCCAATACCACCAATTTGTATTCCGATAGATGCGAAGTTCGCAAAACCGCATAGCATATAGGTTGCCATGATCACCGATTTGTTAAAACTAAAATGGGTGCCGCTGGTAAAATCTTTCAGGTCTGCAAGCTGGATATAGCCTACAAATTCACTCGCGGCCAGTTTGATACCCAATAATTGTCCCATCAGCATAATATCGGCGGTGTTCACTCCAATGAGCCACATTAATGGGGCAAATATTACTCCGAGAATGGCTTCCAATGAGAGTTTATCGTAATAGGAGTGTTCGGCGATCCAGGTATTGAGGGATGAAAAGTCGCCGACCCAGCCCAAAACACCATTAATCATGGCGATAAAGGCTACAAATACCAGTAGCATAGCTCCAACGTTCACGGCCAGTTTTAGTCCTTCGGTGGTTCCATTGGCGATGGCATCGAGCAGGTTGGAACCAATTTTTTCTGTTGAGATCTTAATCTCCTTATTAACCGGTTCGGTCTGTGGATAAAGTATTTTTGACATCACTATCGCACCGGGGGCGGCCATTACGGATGCCGCGATCAGATGTCGTGCAAATTCCAGTCGCAATTGCTCGTCGTTACCACCTAAAAAACCAATGTAGGCTGCCAGGACACCTCCTGCAACCGTTGCCATTCCGCCTATCATCACGAGGAGTATTTCGGACCGGTTCATTTTTTCCAGATAGGCCTTAATAAGCAGTGGTGCTTCGGTTTGTCCGAGAAAAATATTACCTGAAACACTAAGGCTTTCAGCTCCTGATATACCGAGGAACTTGGTAAGCAGCCATGCCAGAACTTTAACAAGCTTTTGAATGATGCCCAGATAGTAAAGCACAGAAGTAAGGGCAGAGAAAAAGATTATGGTCGGCAAAATCTGGAACGCAAAAATATACCCAATATTAGGGTTGTCCAGGTTCAGGAGTCCTCCAAAGAGAAACTCACTACCTGCGAGGGTGAAGTTCAGGATCTCATTAAAAAAACCTCCCAATACGTTAAAAAACCATTGGATGGCTGGGACTTTAAGGATGCCTATTGCAAGTACAAGCTGTATGCCCAGTCCGATACCTGCTGTTTTCCAATTGATGGCCTTTCGGTTGGCACTGAAAATAAATGCAATTACCACCAGAGAGAAAAGGCCCAGTATGCCTCTAAGTAAAGTGTTGAGTGAAAATCCATCATTAGGCAGAATAATGGAATCCTGACCCAGATCATTCAGCGTAATGGTCTCAACTGTGGTAACGATACTATCTCCAATAGGTGTATTCTGTGCAGCGACGGTAATGGGAAGCAGTAAAATTGCGAGAAGGATCCGAAGCCGTATACTCATAGATTGTGATATGTATTAACGCTTCCTCTTCGAAATTTCGTCCCTGATTTTGGCAGCCTTTTCGTAGTCTTCATTGGTTACGGCCTTTTCAAGTTCCTGACGTAATTCATCCAGACTTAGCTCCTGATAAGGGGTGCCGGATCCCGGATCAATTTCTACGGTTTCCCCTTCCTGCAGGATCTCATCTACCACAATACTGTCGTCTCCTTCTTCTTTTTCTTTTTCCTTTGAGGAAAATTTCAGGAAGATTCCAGCCTTGTCCAGAATAGTTTTATAAGTAAATATAGGAGCGCTAAAACGAAGGGCTAAGGCTATGGCATCGCTTGTCCTGGCGTCGATAATCTCTTCGATCTTATCCCTTTCGCATATAATACTAGAGTAAAAGACCCCATCGACCAGTTTATGGATAATCACCTGTTTGACGACGATATTGAATCGGTCGGCAAAATTTTTAAATAGATCGTGCGTGAGAGGTCTGGGTGGTTTAATCTCCTTTTCGAGAGCAATTGCAATCGACTGAGCCTCAAAGGCGCCGATGACGATAGGTAATTTCCGGTCGCCTTCAACTTCATTCAGGATCAGGGCATATGCGCCATTCTGAGTCTGACTGTAGGATATACCCTTTATTTTTAAACGTACCAAGCTCATAGCTCAAAAACCGTGCAGGCCCTACAGATATTCGCTCTGGAGTGGACTGCTCTTAAGGGCACAAATTAACAAAAATTAAGCGTTTTGGGCCTTAAATTCCTTTAATTTTTCGATGAGTTCTGGCACTACCTCAAAGGCATCTCCGACGATGCCGTAATCGGCAGCCTTAAAAAACGGAGCTTCCGGATCAGTATTGATAACCACCTTTACCTTAGAGGCGTTGATCCCGGCCAGGTGTTGAATGGCACCGGAAATTCCAATAGCGATATAAAGATTGCAGGCCACTGGTTTCCCGGTCTGTCCTACGTGCTCGCTATGGGACCTCCATCCCATATCTGAAACCGGCTTGGAACAGGCGGTTGCTGCACCGAGCACTTCGGCCAATTCTTCAACCATACCCCAGTTCTCGGGGCCTTTAAGCCCACGACCACCAGAGACAACGATGTCTGCATCGGCGATGGTAACTTTTCCGGTAACTCTTTCCACATTTACGGATCTGGTATTAAAATCCGAATCACTGATATCTGCGCTTATTTCCTCAACAGTTCCTTCCACATTATTCTCCACCAGTCCAAATGAATTGTTAGAAACACCGATTATCCTGAAATCAGTATTGATACGGGTATGGGCAAATCCCTTATTGCTAAAAGTCATTCTTTTTACCACTAAGGGTTCTATACTTAAAGGAGCCGCCACCACATTGGGTGCGAATCCGGCTTTCAGCTTTGCCGCGAGTATGCCTCCCATATATTTGGCATCTGTGGTAGCGCTCAAGATCAGGGTAGAAGTCGATTGACTAAGCGCGATCTCAGAAATGACCTTTGCATAGACTTTGGCGTTGAAAGTTGCCAGATTTTCTTGTTTAATATGGAGAACTTTGCTTACGCCGTAATTGAAAAGAGCATCGCAATTCTCGGCATTAAAGGCAATGGCCACCAACGGTTGACCAATTTTTTGAGCGAGGTCAAAAGCATAGGACGCCGCTTCAAATGCATTCTTTTTAAATTTTCCGTTGAGCGTTTCTGTGTAGACTAGTACAGACATTATTTATTGAGATTTACAGATAATTATTAGGGTTGACAGATCAGATAACCTTGGCCTCCCGGTGCAGCAACGAAACCAATTCTTCGACATTGTTTGCATCCACTAATTTTACATCGCCTTTTGGCGCGGGCTTTTCAAATTTGGTGTCCTGGGTTGCAGGAGAGACGTTTGAGGGTTCGATCACGGTCAATTTTTTCTGGCGTGCCATCATAATACCCCTCATATTGGGGATACGCAAATCGGATTCATCCACCAGTCCTTTTTGCCCGCCGATAACAAGGGGCAATGAGGTCTCAATTGATTCCTTTCCACCGTCGATCTCCCTTATGGCTTTGGCACGATCACCTTCGATTTCCAGGCCGATACATGTATTAACAAAGCTCATATCAAGGAGTTCTGCCATGATGCCAGGTACCATCCCACCATTGTAATCGATCGATTCGCGTCCGGCAATTACCAGGTCGTATCCTCCCTGACGGACTACTTCCGCCAGTTGGGAAGCAACAAAAAAGCCGTCTATTGGTTGAGCATTAACCCTAATCGCCTCATCAGCACCAATAGCCAGTGCTTTGCGCATGGTGGGCTCTACCTGGATTTCACCAACGGTGGCAACATGAACTACAGCGCCTTGCTTTTCCTTGAACCACATTGCGCGGGTGAGTCCGAATTCATCATTGGGATTAATCACAAATTGCACCCCGTTGGTATCGAATTTCGTGTCATTATCGGTAAAATTGATCTTCGAGGTGGTATCGGGTACATTGCTGATACAGACTAATATCTTCATATTTAAGTACTTTTTACTTATCGCCTTTTAAGGCTGCTAAGATAGCTAATTATTTTCAAAATTACTATGCATGCATAGTAAATATATTAATTTAATTTTGGGCCGTACAGGCAGGGAATTGACCAATAATTTTCTATTTTTGTTGGCATTTTGCATTGAACAAATCCCTTATCCTTAGAGTTCACTATGAGAACGATCCAGTTTAGAGAAGCGATTGCCGAGGCCATGTCTGAAGAAATGAGAAGAGACGATTCCATTTATCTGATGGGGGAGGAGGTAGCTGAGTATAATGGAGCCTATAAAGCTTCTAAAGGAATGCTCGATGAGTTCGGCCCTGAGCGGGTCCTGGATACTCCCATTTCAGAACTGGGATTTGCGGGAATTGGTGTTGGATCGGCAATGATAGGTAATCGTCCTATTATAGAATTTATGACGTTCAATTTCTCGCTGGTTGGAATCGATCAGATCATCAACAATGCAGCTAAGATGCGCCAGATGTCGGGTGGTCAGTTCAATATTCCGATTGTGTTCAGAGGGCCGACTGCTTCGGCAGGCCAATTGGCAGCTACGCATTCGCAGGCTTTTGAGAGCTGGTTTGCAAATTGCCCCGGATTAAAAGTGGTGGTTCCTTCCAACCCTGCAGATGCCAAAGGCTTATTAAAGTCTTCCATCCGGGATGATGATCCTGTGATCTTTATGGAATCGGAACAAATGTATGGCGACAAAGGCGAAGTGCCTGAAGGGGAGTATACAATTCCGCTGGGAGTCGCTGAGATCAAAAGGGAAGGTAAGGATGTTACCATCGTTTCCTTTGGAAAAATCATTAAGGAAGCCTATAAAGCGGCAGAAGAACTTCAGGAGGAAGGAATAAGCTGTGAAATCATCGATTTACGAACCGTACGTCCGATGGATCATGAGGCCATCCTTAAATCGGTCAAAAAAACAAATCGACTGGTTATTCTTGAAGAGGCCTGGCCCTTTGGTAATGTAGCAACCGAGATCAGCTATCAAGTTCAGTCAATGGCCTTTGACCATCTCGATGCTCCAATAGTGAAAATCAACACTGCTGATACCCCGGCACCGTATTCACCGGTTTTGCTCCAGGAATGGCTACCGAATCACCAGGACGTCATTAAGGCAGTAAAAAAGGTCCTTTATCAGGATCAATAGTAATTTGTAAAGCTATAACTTGTATCCCGACAAAGGGATAAACGTCTAAAAAGTCCTTCATACGACCTACTACTACCCATCAATCTTTACCGATCTCCAAAATTCTGACAGGAATCAGGCTCAGGTCATCGTCAAAGATGCCATGATAAAAGCTCATGATGTATCTCAGGTTTATTTTTTTCTTGCTGATTTCCATGCCGGTCTTTTCCCAGACCAAAGTTGGAGGTAAGGTTATCGATCAGGAAGGTGATCCGGTTGCATTTGCCAATGTGGTTTTTAAGAATTCCACCGAGGGTACGGTGACCAACGAAGACGGCTTGTTTTATCTCGAATCTGAGGTTCGTTACCAGGTTTTGTCCGTTTCTTTTGTGGGATATCAGACCCGTGAAATAGCCCTTGAATTGAGAGCTACCTACGATATGGCCGTAGTACTGGAACCTGGTGAGCAGCTCGATGAGGTAGTGGTTTATGTGGGTAAACAACCTAAAAAGAATAATCCTGCTGTTGATATTCTTAAAAGAATATGGGCCAGAAAGAAGATCAATGGGTTAAGGATGTTCGCTCAGTATGAATATGATAAGTACGAGAAAGTTCAGTTCGATCTGAACTCAATAGACAGTGCCTTGATGCAAAGTCGGCTTTTTAAAGGCCTTGAATTTGTCTTTGAAGATGTCGATACTTCAAGGATTACAGGAAAAACCTATCTGCCAATATTCCTCAATGAAACGGCAAGCAAGGTTTACGGTGACAACCAGACGAATGCGAAGAAGGAAGATGTGTTGGGAAACAAGAATTCTGGCTTTAGCAGCAACCAGGCGATAATCGGGTTTGTTAAGGACCTCTATTCAGATTATGATATATATGATAATTATCTGAAGTTTTTCGACAAGAGTTTTACCAGTCCTCTGTCGAAAACCGGGGTCGATACTTATAATTATATTCTCACAGACAGTGCTTATATCGACCATAAATGGTGTTATCATATAATTTACTACCCCCGTAGAAAAAGTGAACTGACCTTTAAAGGAGATTTCTGGGTCAACGACACAACCTATGCCATTAAAAAGATCAATCTGGAGGTCACCAAGAGCGCCAACATCAACTGGGTGAAGGAGATCTATATCGAGCAGGAATTTGAAGTGTTAAACGATTCGGTTTTCCTTTTGAAACGCGATTATATGCTAAGCGATTTCAGCCTTACCAAAAAAGAGGAATCCAAGGGAATTTACGGCAAACGGACTACGGTATACGACAACCATAGATTTGACGTGCCTAAACCCAAAGAGTTCTATAAGCAAAAAGCCAATCCATACGATGCTAAGGTATTTCAAAGAGACAGTACCTTCTGGAACAGTAGCAGGTTGGAATCACTGAACCAGGATGAACAGGGGATATACAAATTACTGGACACCTTAAAGACCGTCCCAAAATTCAATACCTATTATAATCTGGTGAGTATACTTGAATCTGGATATATAGAGATCGATAAATGGAATATCGACATCGGGGACCTCTACAGCACCGTTGGCTATAATGAAGCAGAAGGATTCCGATTACGTGGCGGTGCCCGAACTTTTTTTGGTCAGAACGATCCATGGCGGTTAGAGGGATATCTGGCCTATGGGTTTATGGACAAAAAATTTAAGCATGGGATCTCCGGGAAATGGCTTCTCGATAAAGACATCAGGCTAATTTTATCGGGTGGAAACCGGCGGGATATTGAACAGCTGGGGATTAACCTGACCTCTACCACAGATGTACTCGGACGTAGCGTGGCCTCATCTGCACTCTTTACCGTAGGGTCTAACAACAGACTAACCAATATCGACCTGACTACCCTTCATGCGGAAGTGGAGCCATGGACTAATCTCAGGATTCGTTTCGGAGGCTCATTCCGAAGTTTAAGCTCGGCTTTACCCGATTCGTTTAGTCTTGATTATATCGATCCTGATTCGCCAACAGGCATTTCTTCCGAGATCAATCAGTTCGACATCAATACGACCCTGGTCTATACCCCAAATAAAAGAACCATCGGTTATGGCGTTGAACGACGGGACATCAACTTTGATTACAGCACATTTGTCCTTAACTATACCAAGGGCCTAAAAGGCTTTCTGGAAAGCGATTTTGACTATGAGAAGATACAGTTCTCGTTTCATCAGCCATGGAAGATCGGAGGCTTTGGCCGTTTATACAGCACACTTGAGGTAGGTAAGACCTTCGGCGCTGTCCCCCTGGGCTTGCTCAGTGTCATCCCTGGTAACCAAACCATTTGGACCATCTACAATACGTTTCCTAATCTGGATTTTTATGAATTCGTTACCGACACCTATGCGACCTTGCACTTGGAACATAATTTCAATGGCAGATTATTCTCCAGGATTCCGGTTATCAGAAAATGGAACCTCCGCGAGATTATCGGCCTGAGAGGAGCCTGGGGTGAGCTATCGGATGAGAATAAGCTCTTAAACGCCCCGACAAATATCCCGTTAATAGCCCCTACAGATGAAATATACTGGGAATACTCCTTTGGAATAGGGAATATCTTTAAAATATTCAGAATTGATTTTAATTTCCGGGGGAACTACCTCGAAGATCCCAGCGCCCGTGATTTTAGTATTAGAGGTACTTTCGGATTTAGTTTCTGAAACCACTTTAGTGTCTTAAAATGTGTAATACTATGATATTCAATGTCATAGCTAGTCACCTGATTTATTCACAATTTTTGTAATACCATTATCTCACATAAAGTGCCCAATAGGAGGTGCAGAAGGTAAAATACCTTTTTGATTCTAAATGCATTTTACTACTTTTGCAGCCGTTTTTAAAACCTAATTAAACTTTATATATGGAACTTTTTATAAACTTTCTACCAGCATTTGGTGTTTTGGCACTGTTGTTTGTCCTGCTCAAAAACGTTTGGGTAACTAAACAGGAGGTGGGAGATGAAAAAATGGCGAGAATCGCCAAGAATATCTCCGATGGCGCGATGTCGTTCTTAAAAGCAGAATACAAGATACTTTCCATTTTTGTTGTAGCTGTAGCCATATTGTTGTATTTCAAAGGTTCATTAGAAGAAGGTTCCAATGGGCTTGTTGCTGTCTCATTCATCGTCGGGGCTATCTGTTCTGCACTTGCCGGTTTTATAGGGATGAAAGTGGCGACAAAGGCCAATGTACGCACAACGAATGCTGCGAGAGCTTCATTGGGTAAAGCACTCGAAGTAGCTTTTGCCGGTGGTTCGGTTATGGGAATGGGTGTTGTAGGTCTTGGCGTCCTAGGACTAAGTGGCTTGTTCTTCATCTACAGCGGTCAGGGCTGGCACATTGGTGAAGTGCTCAATGTGCTTTCAGGATTTTCACTTGGAGCCTCCTCTATAGCCTTGTTCGCCCGTGTGGGTGGAGGGATTTATACAAAGGCAGCCGATGTGGGTGCCGATCTCGTTGGGAAGGTTGAAGCTGGTATTCCTGAAGACCACCCGCTTAACCCTGCTACCATTGCAGATAATGTTGGAGATAATGTTGGAGATGTTGCCGGAATGGGTGCCGATCTTTTTGAATCGTATGTTGGTTCTATTATAGGTACTATGGTGCTCGGTGCTGCATTTGTAGCCTTACCGGAATTTAGTGGTTCATTCGATGGCCTGGGGCCGGTTTTATTGCCACTAGCACTCGCTTCTGCCGGGATCGTTATGTCTATTATAGGCACATTTTTTGTAAAAGTAAAAGACGGGGGTTCTCCTCATAGAGCGCTAAATGTTGGTGAGTTCGGATCTGCTATTCTAACGGTTATCGCTTCCTACTTCCTGATTACAGAGATGTTACCTGAGAGCTGGGTTGTAGCCGGTATTGAGTATTCCTCAATGGGAGTATTTTGGGCTACTATCGCCGGACTTGCAGCCGGATTGCTTATTGGAAAAGTTACCGAATACTATACTGGCACGGGGAATAAACCCGTGAATGGAATCGTACGACAGTCCGAAACCGGATCAGCCACAAACATTATTGCCGGATTGGGCGTTGGTATGATGTCTACAGCCATCCCTATTATATTGATTGCCGCGGCAATACTTATTTCGCATTACTTCGCAGGTCTCTATGGTATAGCCATTGCCGCCGTGGGGATGCTGGCCAATACAGGAATTCAATTAGCGGTAGATGCATACGGGCCGATCTCCGATAATGCCGGGGGTATTGCAGAAATGGCAGAATTACCAAAAGAGGTAAGGGAAAGAACCGATAAACTCGATGCCGTTGGGAATACCACTGCAGCCATTGGTAAAGGATTTGCTATAGGTTCAGCAGCTTTAACCGCTTTAGCGCTGTTTGCAGCGTTTATGCAAACGGCCAATGTAACATCAATAGATGTTTCAAGACCTGATATCATGGCCGGTCTCCTGGTAGGGGGCATGCTGCCCTTTGTCTTTTCAGCGCTATCGATGGGTGCTGTTGGACGAGCTGCTATGGCTATGATAGAGGAAGTAAGAAGGCAGTTCAGGGACATCCCTGAGCTTAAAAACGCTTTGGTGGTGATGAGAAAGTATGATTCTGATATGAGCAAAGCCTCAGAAGAAGACCGTAAGATCTTTGAAGCCGCTGACGGAAAAGCAGAGTATCAGAAATGCGTGGAAATTTCTACCAAGGCATCGATTAAAGAAATGGTCTTGCCAGGAATACTGGCCATAGCTGTTCCCGTAGCGGTTGGATTTATTGGAGGTGCAGAAATGCTCGGAGGCCTTTTGGCCGGGGTAACCACTGCCGGGGTATTGATGGCCATTTTCCAATCGAATGCCGGAGGTGCCTGGGATAATGCCAAGAAAATGATAGAGGAACAGGGCCGAAAAGGGACAGATGCCCATAAAGCCGCAGTAGTGGGAGATACCGTTGGAGATCCATTTAAGGATACTTCCGGACCTTCACTGAACATTTTACTGAAATTGATGTCTGTGGTCGCTTTGGTAATCGCACCGAGTATTGCGCTTTCATCAGAAACATTGACCGCTTATAATGAGGGCAGAGTAGAGGAAGAAACCCTAAAAGTCGAAATGGTAGATACTGAGGCAGAATCTCAAAATGATGCAACAGCTGTTGAGTATGAGCAAGCAGCATCAAATACGATCGATTCTGAAACAGAGGCAGAAATTAGAATATCTGATTCGGATATGAAGACTGAAACAGTTTCCACAGAAAGGAAATAGGCTCAGCAGATAAAATTTATAGGACCCCGCCATTTCGGCGGGGTTTTTTTATGACTAATGTAACTTGAAAACAATTGGCATTGTAAAAGGAACCCGGACCTTTTTGCCCCTCTGTTTACCGGGTATCATCGGGGGAAGCTTTTCGATGATCCTTCCCGCCTCCGATTCCAGAATTTTATCTGGCCCCCGCATTTTGATATCACCGATGCTTCCATCTTTTTCGATAGTGAACTGCACAAATACTCGGCCCTCCAGACCCATTTGAATGGCCGATTTAGGATAACGAAAATTTTTATTGACGTGTTTGATCATCATCGTTTGGAAACAACGTCTCTTGTCTTTCTGATCTTCACAACCAGGAAAGACAGGTACTTCTTCAATCAAAACAAAATCGATGATCTCGTCTTCAATTTCTTCTAATACCGAAATACTGTCGATCGGCACAATCTCCGTATTAATATTGCTTTCCGAGGATTCAACTGGCGTTTCATCTATCAAATCATCGTCTTCTTTTATGACAATTAGCGGAGGGGATTGAATCTTCTTTGCGGACAGTTTCTTGGGTATTTTTATGACGATAGGAGTTTCTTCTATGGTCTGTGCCTGAATCAGGATACTGTGATCCCATTCTGCTGCGGAACCATAGCTCTTCCATTCCAGTGCGATATAGGTAATCAGCAGGACAAGGGTTAAACCCAGGCTAAAATACAGTGATGAATTTCGGTTGATGTTGTACTTGGGATACTTTTTCGGTTCCATAATTCATTGATTTAGTATTCCACCCAGTAGTTTGATACATGTGGAATTGATTATTAACTAAATCTATGTTGTTAAGACACCATTTAAAACCGATAATGAGTGAAGTGTAGTTTTGGATGAGTAAATTCGACTATCTCCGTAGAACGCCTCTTGGTAAAACTAAAAAAGGCCGTGGATTTCCGCATCGATTTTGTTGATGACTTCACCCAGATGTTCCGGGTTGTCCACGAAATCGAGTTTATCCACATCTACGATCAGGAGTTTGCCTTTTTCGTAACCATGTGCCCAGGCCTCATATCGTTCATTTAATCGGCTGAGGTAATCGATCGAAATCGAGTTTTCATATTCCCGGCCCCGCTTGTGAATTTGTTGAACCAGGTTAGAAATTGTGCTTCTGAGATAGATAAGCAGATCAGGGGGTTGCACCAACTGTTCCATTAGCTCGAACAGGCCTGTATAGTTGCTAAAATCCCGATTGGTCATCAAACCCATAGCATGAAGATTTGGTGCGAAAATATGAGCATCTTCGTAGATGGTGCGATCCTGAATTACATTCTTGCCGGTTTCACGGATTTTGAGGATCTGCCGGTAACGACTATTGAGGAAATAGATCTGCAGATTAAAACTCCACCGCTCCATCTGATTATAGAAATCATCAAGATAAGGGTTGTCTACAACATCTTCAAAATGAGCTTCCCATCTGTAGTGTTTGGCAAGCAGCTCTGTTAAGGTGGTTTTACCGGCCCCTATATTCCCTGCAACCGCTATGTGCATA
>JBDNAQ010000153.1:0-10587 GCA_039768345.1 Flavobacteriaceae bacterium | reverse complement strand
GGTTTTATCGAAGCAGGACGAAAAATGGATTGGATCAGATCTGGTGACCAATTCAAAAATGAAATTTTATATCAAAAGATCAACTCCTGATGTATCTCAAAAAAATACTTCTGGCTGTCGTTTTTTTAGGCCTCCTGGTAGCCGGAATAGCTGCCTATTTCATATATAATGCCCTGTTTTCTGCCAATACAAGTTTTAATGAGGAAGAAGTTATTCTCTATGTCCCAACCGGCAGCAGCTTTATGGAAGTCAGGGATCAAATCACACCGTATTTAAAAAATCCTGGCTCCTTCGAGGCAGTGGCCAAACGCAAAAAGTATGTCAATTATGTGAAGGCCGGGCGTTATCGTATTGCAAAGGGAATGAATAATAACGAGATTATCAATTCTCTAAGGAGTAAGAATTTACCGGTGAGAGTTTCATTTAACAATCAGGAAACCCTGGCCGACCTGGCTGGCAGGATAAGTACTCAAATTGAGGCCGACAGTCTTTCTCTATTAGCTGCGTTTCAGGATAAGACATTTTTAAGCAAACATGGGTTGGATGCTCATACTCATCTGGTTCCTTACCTCCCGAACACGTATGAATTCTTCTGGAACACTTCTGCAAAAGATTTCCGGGATAAAATGTTTCTGGAATATCAGAAATTTTGGAACGCTGAGCGGACTAAAAAAGCAGAAGCTATCGGTCTGAGCTCGACTGAGGTGATCTCACTGGCTTCTATCGTGCAAAAAGAAACAGCAAAGGTTGATGAACGCAAAAGAGTGGCCGGTGTTTACTTGAATCGTTTGAAACAGGGTATGTTACTTCAGGCCGACCCAACTGTAATTTATGCTATCAAAAAAGAAAGCGGGAATTTTGATACCGTCATTAAAAGGGTACTATACCGCGATCTGGAGCTCAACTCGCCCTACAATACCTATAAATATAAAGGTATCCCACCAGGACCAATCGCCATGCCCGATATATCGTCAATAGAAGCTGTTTTGAACCCTGAAAAGCATAATTATTACTACTTCGTAGCGGATGTTCAAAATTTCGGATATCACATTTTTGCTAAAAACCTGGCACAACACAACCGAAATAAAGCGCAATATATCCGATGGATAAATCAACAAAATGTTAACAGATAGGTGTTTTATCCAAAATAGCGCACATCTCGCCTAAAAGCTGGTTCTTTTAAGAATATATTGACGGTTTTTCGCACAGATCCATTTTATCTTTGAACTGTGAATTTAAGCTGGTCTTCTCGGACTGTAAGTCTTAAGAAAACAACTATATGAAAAGAGTGATAAGTAGCCTCAGCCCACTTATCATGATCCTGTTTTTAGCCAGTTTCGGTTTTAAAACCGAAAAGGTCCGCGAGGTACCTGCAGCGCTAAAAGTAGTAAAACCTACACCGGTTTTGTACCCCCAAAACAAAACCAATGCTAAGCCCAAAGAGGTACGCCCTCCATTTCTTGGGAGCTCGTTTATTGGATTTAAAGAGGCACTGGCCTTTCGTGAATCCCAGGGTAATTATTTTATTACCAATACATTAGGATACATGGGTAAGTATCAGTTTGGTATAGGTACACTCCAGTTAATGGGTGTATACAATGCCACTCAGTTTATGAACGACCCTAGCTTGCAAGAGAAGGTATTCCATACAAATATCGCCCGGAACAAGTGGATTCTAAGAAGGGAAATCGCTGCATACGCCGGTAAGAGGATAAAGGGAATTACGATCACAGAATCCGGTATTCTTGCAGCCGCTCACCTGGCTGGAGCCGGGAATGTGAAAAAGTTCCTGAATTCTCGTGGTAAATTCAATGTAAAGGATGCCTACGGGACAAAAATTTCAGATTATATTTCTCGATTTTCCGGTTATGACGTATCGGCAGTTTCGGCCATGCGTAATCCACGGGTATAGAGGAGATTTAATCGGGAACAAACAACTCTTATTGATTCTATTATCTCCGGATTTTATTATGCCTGAAAGACGAAAATAGTGGGTCTTTTATTCAACTCTAAGTGCTCTTTCTTCCAATTATCTATAGTTTTGGTCTGAATGAATTCTGAGGGAAGACTGATATCGGTCGCAAGACATAGGCGTGTGGATGGCCTGAGTGTTTTTAGCAATTCCTTAAATAGTTTTTCATTCCTGTACGGAGTTTCAATAAATATCTGACTCTGTTGGGTGTCTTCAGAGTGTTTTTCAAACTTCTTAATTGCCGTTTTCCGTTCCTGTGCGTCAATAGGCAGATAGCCATTAAATGCGAAATTCTGTCCATTAAGTCCACTGGCCATCAATGCAAGTAGAATAGAAGAGGGCCCAACAAGAGGTACAACCCTTATTTTGCGCTCATGGGCAATACTTACAATATCCGCACCCGGATCGGCGATGGCAGGACAGCCCGCTTCGGAAAGCATTCCGACGTGGTAACCCTTGAAACAAGGGTCGAGATAGGAGGGAAGCGAGGCGGCTTCGGTAAACTTGTTCAATATAAAAATTTGAAGATCAGGTTGTGATTTGCGCGGACTTACTTTTTTGATAAACCTTCTGGCCGATCGCTCATTTTCCACTATATAATAATCGATTTCTTCAATAGCTCTTTTGATGGAGATCGGAAGTACTTCCCAAGGTTCATTAGCCCCCAGGGTAGTGGGGATTAGAAAAAGCTTCCCATTTTCCTTAGAGCGACCCATCTTCACCGTTTTGAAAGTCTAAAATGCGCTGCGCTACCGCATCGCAAGCCTTATCGATCATATCAAACACCATCTCAAAACCACGGGCACCACCATAATATGGATCGGGTACTTCCCTCGTTCCTATGTCGATCTCTTCCAGCAGCAATCGCACCTTTCCGATCTGTTGATGATCGTCTGCCAGGGCAATAATATCGGAATAGTTGCTGTGGTCCATGGCGTAGATAAAATCGAATTGGCTGAAATCATTCTTGCTAAAAAGTCGACATCGCTGTGCTGTAATATCGATATTATTTTTCATCGCAACCGCTACAGACCTGGGATCGGGACCGCTTCCTATATGATAACCCCCGGTACCTGCCGAGTCGACCAGCACAGAATCAGGGTCAACTTTTGATTTCAACAGACCTTCCGCCAATGGTGATCTGCAGATGTTGCCCAGACATACCATAAGTACTCTGGTTTGCATGACGTATCAGGAGAATTTCTTTGTTAGGTCTTCAATGTACTTGCGGAATTGCTTATCGGTCTCCGCCAAATTGTCTACCGTTTTACAGGCGTGTAGTACCGTGGCATGATCCCGTTTGCCGATCTGTGATCCTATACTCGCTAATGAAGCTTTTGTAAACTTTTTGGCGAAAAACATGGCCAGCTGTCTCGCCTGAACAATATGGCGTTTTCTTGTTTTCGACTGGAGCGTCGCGACGTCCATTTCAAAATAATCGGAAACCACCTTTTGTATATAATCGATCGAGACCTCTCTCTTGGTATTTTTTACAAATTTTTCAACTACTTGCTGGGCTAGTTCCAGCGTTACTTCTTTTTTGTTAAAGGAAGATTGGGCAATCAGCGATATGATAGCCCCTTCAAGTTCGCGGATATTGGTTTTGATGTGTTTGGCCACATATTCCACAATATCATTGGGCATCTCAACACCGTCGCGGTATAATTTATTTCTCAGAATTGATATACGTGTCTCGTAATCAGGGTTTTGTAATTCAGCAGATAAGCCCCACTTAAACCGGGACAACAGACGCTGCTCTATATCCTGCATATCTACCGGCGCCTTATCAGAGGTTAGAATAACCTGTTTCCCATTCTGATGCAGATGGTTAAAAATGTGGAAGAATACATCCTGGGTACCCGACTTACCACTAAAAAACTGAACGTCATCTATGATAAGGACATCGATCAGCTGGTAAAAATGGATAAAGTCGTTCCTGGTATTCTTTTTTACCGATTCGATATACTGTTGAGTGAATTTCTCAGCAGAAATATACAAGACTGTTCTTTCCGGGTATTTGTCCTTGATTTCTACACCGATCGCATGTGCCAGATGTGTTTTTCCCAGCCCAACCCCGCCGAAAATCAATAGGGGATTAAACGATGTTCCACCTGGTTTATTTGCTACTGCCATGCCTGCTGATCGTGCCAGCCTGTTCGAATCCCCTTCTAAGAAGTTGTCGAAATTGTAATTCGGATTTAGCTGGGATTCAATTTTTATATTTCTAATCCCCGGAATTATAAAAGGATTTTTTAGTTCCGGATTTTTGGATTGAATCGGCACATCCATTTCCTGAGGCGACATTTGACCCCTGCTGGTACTGGGAATTCTTTCCGTAAACGGTTCCCGGTTCCCATAGGTGTTCTCCATCTTGATAATATAGACCAGTTTTGCCTGATCACCTAACTCACGCGTCAGCGCTACTTTTAGTAATTTTACGTAGTGTTCCTCCAGCCATTCATAAAAGAATTTACTGGGTACCTGTATACTTAATGCGTTTTCGGAAAGTTTGACGGGTATAATAGGTTCAAACCAGGTTTTGAATGCCTGCGGTTGGATATTATCTTGGATAAAAGCCAAGCAATTGTTCCAAACGGAATTAGCAGTAACACTCATTGTCTGTAGTCTGTCCTATTGGGCGGTTAGTGATTCAAGTTTGTTGGTCAGTGGGACAGTGAGTTGCTGTCCTCAAAAGTGAGACAAATATGTGAACAAAAAATCTAAAAAAAAAATCATTTACCATTGATTTTTTTGTTTTTTTTTCGCATGTTCAGGCCCCGATTTGCATCACCTCTAAATATATCGTTTTTCCCTGAAAAATCATGCATAATTCTCAAATATCTTTTAGAATCCGTTATAGTGAAACCGATCAAATGGGAGTGGTATATCATGCCAATTATCTGCAGTTCCTGGAGATCGGCAGAGTCGAGTGGCTAAGGTCTTTAGGGATTTCCTACAAAAGTATGGAAGAAAACGGTATCATGCTCCCAGTAATTTCTTTACAGGTTAACTATAGAAAATCAGCAGTTTACGACGACCTGATCACCGTGGTGACTAAATTGAAAAAGATACCTACAGTCAGGATAGAATTTGACTATGAAATTTATAACGAAAAAGGGGAACAGTTAATCGAGGCAAATACCGTTTTGGCTTTTCTGGATATACATACCAAAAAGCCGATTCGATGTCCGGATTATATCCTGACAAAGCTCAAAGGAGATTAAATTAGTTCAAAAACGGACCCGTTTTCCACTTAAGTCATCTCTGTTCTCGGACTTCCTCGATGCGAACATCCTTTAAACTTTTTATATTCTCAGAAAAAGATGCCAGTTTCGAATTTCCAATAGTTAAAATAATCCTGCATTTATGGTCGAGTTTTTTTTCCCGGACCTCGCCAGCATGCAATTTTATCAGATGCAGGATTTTATGGAGTTTTTCATAGTTAAACTCGAGGGCTATATAAGATTCGAACTCCTTAAAAACAATGGCAGCCTCCTCGAGAACCAATCGTGCGGCGGTTCGATAGGCGTTTATCAGTCCGCCTGTACCGAGCTTTTTTCCTCCGTAATACCTTATTACCACCAATAGTACATCAGTAGTCCCAAAAGAAGTGAGTTGACCCAATATTGGCATTCCGGCCGTATGACGTGGTTCACCATCGTCATTCGTTCTTTCTTCCGGTATATTGGTCCCCAATCGCCAGGCATAGCAATAATGGCTTGCGCCCGGTTGCTTTAGCCTGATTGATTCGAGAGCTCGATCGATTTCGGTCCGGTTTTTAACAGGGAAGACATAGCCTACAAATTTACTTCCCTTGTCTTTAAAGACCGCTCCTTCCACTTCAGCTTTTACTGTTTTGAATCCTTCGGCCTCCATAGCGTTAATAGATAGCAACCAAAATAATACTTATGACGGCCATCGCGATTCCTGTCCAGTTTTTAGGGCTTAGTTTCTCCTGGAATAAGGCTATTCCGAGCAAGGTAGAGAGCATAACAATGGCGACATTATTGATGGTAAATACCGATGCGCTGTTCATCTGAGATGACTGCAATGCCCTGAGAAGGAAATAAATACTGAAAAAATTTGGAACACCAAGGGCAACTCCTCCAGCTAAATCCCGAAATTTCCACTTATTGCGCACTCTAATACCTCTTATGCTTATATAAAGGATACCTGAGAGGGCGGCGGCCGCAAAGACGGAAGACGAGAATATTGGGAAATCCTCTTTGCTTACATGATATTCCTGAAGATATTTTATACTACCATCTATAATTCCAGACCCCAGAAAAACAAAGAAGGGAAGGTACCAGTTATTTGCACGCACTTCGAGATTTGATTTCTTAACAGAAGAGAAATAAACAGCGGTTAGAGCCATTAAAATCCCTATTATTTTTATCAAACCCAAAGATTCATTGTAGAGCCAAATACCCAGGACAACGGGTATGACCAAAGACATTTTAGTGGCTACCGATGCTACAGAGACACCTAATTGCTGAGATGTTCTGGCCATAAGGTTAAATATCATTATAAAGAGAATGCCCAACATCAGGCTACCTTCAAACCATGATTTAAATGGCACATCGTCTAAGGTGGTATGGCCGTCATACAATAAAATGCCCACCAGGCATGCGGTGATATAATTGATGATTATGGCGTGTACCGTATTTATCTCATATCGCTTGTAAAGTTTGAATACGACAAAGATGAAACTGGAAAACAGTACGCTAAGTGCGAGATCAATCATGTGGTAATTTTGATTTTAACGAGACGATATCCTCTTCTCCTACCTTCAGATGCCAGGTATGTATTCCCAATTTTGCCGCGGAAAGGATATGTTCTTGTGTATCATCAATGAAAAGAGTTTCATCTGGCAATAACCGGTGCCGATCCAGTACATATTCAAAAATCTCAGCATCAGGTTTTCTCATCTTCACTTCATGGGAAAAATAACAGTGTTCGAAACAGCTTAAAAATCGTTTGTAACGCACTTCTCCCATTTTTTGCATCACCCTTTCCAGGTGAAGCTCATTGGTATTACTCAATAAGAAAATTCGGTAACGCTCCTCTCCAGATAAATCCTTCAAAAAATCAAGTCTGTATTCCGGAAAATCTAGTAATATAGCATTCCACGCCATACGCAGCTGTGCTTCATCAGCCCCTGGAACCCATTTCCCCGCCTTTTCAACAAATAATTCGGTACTGATCCTGCCTGTCTCATAAGCCTTAAAAAGCTCCATTAGTTCTGGTGTAATCCCTGCAAAGCCAAGTTTGATAAGCATTCTGGATGTTGCTTCCTTATCCAGGTCGATAAAAACATCCCCAAAATCAAAGATAATGTTCTTAATCACGATAGATAACTTTTAGGGTATCCTCTCCAATACGATGCGATGCCTTAATCTTTCCTGTGATCTGGGGTGCTTTGATTCCTGCATGAAGCGGTTCGGGCCCGGTGAATATTCTTGCTTCGTCCCAGAGCCCTTCATTGATAAAGGTATCGAGTGTTTTGGCCCCTCCTTCGACGATCACGCTTAGTATCTGCCTTTCCCATAATATATGAGCAATCTGGGAGGCAATATCCGCGTTGAAATCCAGAGTTTCATATTGAATACCTGCCATATTCTCCTCGGGCTTCTCCATACCCGTCATAATAATTGTTGGTGAACTTTGGTCAAAGATCCTATAGCCTCTGGGGATCCTTAATTTTTGGTCGATGATAACCCTGACAGGGGATTTACCATCCCAGTTTCGTGATGTAAGCCCAGGGTTATCCTCGATAACTGTATTAGTGCCGGCAAGTATAGCATGTTCCTCAGTTCTCCATTTGTGCACCAGTTGGCGTGAACGGACGTTAGTGATCCAAAAAGGCTCAGGATCTCCCTTTCTCATCCTGTTATCAGGTGCTATATAGCCATCGGTTGATTGCGCCCATTTCAGTATAATATACGGGCGTTTTTTCTGGTGGTAAACAAAAAAATCACGGTTTACCTCCTTACACATTTTCTCTAGAACCCCAATTTTTACATCACATCCGGCATTCTCGAGCTTTTTGATCCCGTTGCCCGCCACCAATTCATTAGGATCGCGAACCCCTATTACTACCCTGGGGATTCCGGATTCAATAATCAGATCGCTACAAGGTGGTGTTTTACCATGATGAGAACAGGGCTCTAGCGAGACATAAAGTGTGGAATTTGATAATTTGGATTTGTCTGTGACCGATCCAATTGCATTCACTTCGGCATGAGGCCCGCCATACTTACTCGTATATCCTTCGCCAATAATCTTATTATCATGTACAATGACACAACCTACAACAGGATTAGGGGCGGCGACACCCCTGGCGTTTTTGGCCAGTTGTATACAACGGCTCATGTATTTTTCCTGTATCTTCACCTGGTAAAAATAGGGGTTTCCTAAGAACTCTATCGAACGGATTAAAAGACCATCCTGTCCTCGAATTACACGGCCTTTAAACAACATTTTGGCTGGTTCCCAAAAAGTTTGGTGGTCTGGATGGTGAATTATTGTGAAAACTGATCGGGTTGTAGTTGAAGTGCGCTTTAACGTCTGCGAATGATCAAAAATCTTGAATTAAAGCCTAATCATGCAACTAAGGGCTATCAGGGATATTTATCGGGAGGAATTGGAATCATTCTATCCAAGGGAAGAGATCGATAGTATCTTCTACCTGACTCTTGAATATCATCTGAATTTAGAGCGATTTGTTCTTGCCCTGCAACCAGACCTCCACCTGACCAAGGAGGAGGAATCTCCTTTGTTTTATAGTCTGGCCAGACTAAAATTGCAGGAACCTGTTCAATATGTTCTGGGCGAAGCATTTTTTTTCGGAATGCGATTGCTGGTCAATCCCACTGTTTTGATTCCCCGACCCGAGACTGAAGAGCTGGTCAATTGGATGCTGCAGGATTTGCCAGGTACAGAAAATATCATCAACATTTTGGATATAGGAACAGGTAGCGGCTGTATCGCAATCGCGCTGGCTAAACACTGTAATAATTGTAGGGTTACCGCGATGGATATTTCTAAAAAAGCCCTGGAAACAGCCCGAATTAATGCTGAGAATCAATCTGTTACAATCAAATTTGAACTGGCCGACATACGGTCCTGGAATACATCAGCCGATCAATGGGACATTATAGTATCAAATCCGCCTTATGTAAGGAATTCAGAAAAAAATGAAATACGTCCTAACGTTAAGAAATTTGAACCAGATCTTGCACTATTTGTAGACGACGAGGATCCCTTGTATTATTATGGGCATATCCTCAATTTTGCCAAAAAGCATTTAACGCAAGGCGGTACAATATACCTGGAAGTAAATCGATATCTGGCAAAGGAAACAAAGCAACTTTTGGAAACAGAAAAATTTTCAGAAATTGAGCTGAAAAAGGATTTTTTAGGCAATGAGAGGATGATCAAAGCCTTGTGGAAGTCGGTATAAAGAGGCCGGTCCAATATTTTTCATGGAAACCTTCTTATCTTATTGGTCTGAAGGAGTTTAGGTAGAACCAGAATATGGACATAAAGAATAAAATACATCATTTAAGAGAAGAACTCAGAGAGCATAATTATAAGTACTATGTGCTGGACAGCCCCTCCATTTCGGACTACGAGTTCGATATGAAGTTGAAGGAGCTGGAAGCATTGGAGCAGCAGTATCCGGAGTATTATGATAAAAGCTCTCCTACCGTAAGGGTTGGCGGCGAAGTGACGAAGAATTTTAATACCGTCGTTCACGATTACCGCATGTACTCTTTAGACAATAGTTATTCGATTGAAGAGTTGCTTGAATGGGAAAAGCGGTTGCGTAAGATTTTGGGTGAAGTGGAACTTAGCTATACCTGTGAGCTTAAATACGATGGGGCTTCCATAAGTATTACCTACGAAAACGGTACTCTTCTGAGGGCACTAACACGCGGAGATGGATTTCAGGGAGACGAGGTAACCGCCAATATAAAGACCATTCGTTCGGTACCCTTGAAATTAAAAGGAGAATTCCCTCCCCGTTTCGATATAAGAGGAGAGATTTTACTGCCGTTAGAGGGATTTGCCCAGATGAACAAAGAACGCCTGGCCAGGGGAGAAGAAGCTTATATGAATCCGCGCAATACGGCATCTGGCAGTTTGAAACTTCAGGATAGTAAACTGGTAGCCGAACGGCCTTTAGAGTGTTTACCCTATAGTATTGCCGGCAGGCATCTGGGAATCACAACACAATATGAGATGCTCAACAGTGCCCGAAGCTGGGGCTTTAAAGTGCCCGAACAGGCTGCTTTATGCGCGTCAATCGAGGAGGTTAAAGAATATATTGCCCATTGGGATGTGCACCGACACGAATTACCTTATGAAACCGATGGAGTAGTGATAAAAGTTAATCAACTGAGCCAGCAGGAGGAATTGGGGTATACCGCTAAATCTCCCCGTTGGGCACTGGCTTACAAATTCAAAGCTGAGCAGGCCTCGACTGTTCTCTGGAAAATTAGCTACCAGGTAGGCCGGACAGGAGCGATTACCCCTGTTGCTAATCTGAAGCCTGTACTACTGGCTGGAACTACGGTAAAAAGAGCATCTCTGCATAATGCAGATCAAATTGC
>JBDNAQ010000152.1:0-9933 GCA_039768345.1 Flavobacteriaceae bacterium | reverse complement strand
TCATTTTCAAATACCGTATCTAAATGACCGATGAGCAAAAGTTTGACCCCTTTTGAACCGCTGGTTTCTGCGAATAAATGGCCGGCTCTGTTCATTTCCTCCGGCATCTCCTTCCAGCTTGTTTGAAAACCAATCGAAGTAAAGGCATCTGAAAATACGGTTCCGACCTCGCGTACACCGTTTAAATTGAGTGTACCGCTGTTAATATTTACCACATTTTCGAGAAATTCAATGGCTTCGCGATTATTCTTCTCTACCGTTTTCATAATCTTTCGCTCCGTACTACCGAGTCGTTGGGCAATCACAGAAAGGCCGCATGTAAAAATCAGAAGGGATAGCAATATATATTTTCGCATATAATTAAGTATAAATGATTAGTCGGGCTTCTCTAGAGAAATCCCTGAGCACGCATCCAGTCGTCATTAAAAACCTTGCCTACATATCGGCTACCATGATCATGGAAGAGTACAACCACTACATCCCCGGGTTTGAAATGTTCTTTCAATTGTAGTACACCTTTAATAGCCGCACCAGCAGAATTACCAAGGAACATACCTTCCTCACGGGCAAGACGTCTGGTGTACACGGCGGCATCCTTATCGGTTACTTTGATAAATCCGTCGATGATACCGAAATTTACATTTTCGGGCAAAATATCCTCTCCAATGCCTTCCGTAATATAAGGGTAAATCTCCTCCGGATCGAATATGCCGGTCTCGTGGTACTTCTTAAATACCGAGCCATAAGTATCTACTCCCCATATCTTAATATCCGGGTTCTTCGATTTTAGATAAGTCCCCACTCCGGAAATTGTACCCCCTGTGCCTACCCCGACTACGAAATGGGTTACCTTACCATCTGTCTGTTCCCATATCTCAGGACCTGTGGTTAAGTAGTGGGCCTTGGTGTTCGATGGATTATCATATTGATTTACATACCATGAATTTGGGATCTCTTCGGACAGTCTTCTGGCTGTGGAGTAATAACTTCTGGGGTCTTCCGGGGCTACATCGGTAGGGCAAACATGGACCTCGCTGCCCATGGCTTTCAGAATATCTACTTTCTCTTTTGACTGTTTATCATTGATCACGCAGATCATCTTATAACCTTTTACCACCGCTGCCAATGCCAATCCCATCCCGGTATTCCCGGAGGTACCTTCGATTATGGTGCCACCCGGTTTCAAAATACCGGCCTCTTCTGCATCTTCAACCATTTGAAGTGCCATTCGATCTTTGACAGAATTACCGGGGTTAAAGGTTTCGTACTTAGCCAGCACCAAACAGGGGATTTCGGCCGTAAGTTTATTCACTTTTACCAAAGGTGTATGACCGATGGTGTCTAAAATAGTCTCTGCATAGTCCATGTGCGGCAAAGATAAAATTAGTATTTAGAAATATGAGTTGCGAATCCCTGAAATCTTCGATGACTCAGTATGAATCATTCGAACTTGATGGCTTTAACCGGACTGATCCGGTTAATTATATAGGAGGGGATCAGTAACATGGAAGAGCAGAGAAGAAATACACCAAGATTGAGTAATAAAATATGTAAAACATCGATATTAATCGGGATGTACTCCATATAGTATTCCTGGGGATTGGGGAACTTAAAAATTCTGTAGGTATCCTGGATCCAAATAATTCCAATTCCAAGCAGGTTTCCCCAGAAAAGACCAATTCCGATAAGATAAGCGGCATTATATATAAATACCTTGCGGATGCTCCAGCTTGAAGCACCCAGAGCCTTTAGTACTCCGATCATTGGTGTGCGCTCCAGGATAAGGACCAACAAAGCCGTGATCATATTAATCCCGCCGACAATGATCATTATTCCGATGATTAATGCAATATTAAAATCAAACAAATCGATCCATTCGAATATCTGATAGTATTTCTCCCTCAGGGTCTGAGTATCCAGATCGGACTCAGTTTTACCGTAAATTTCGCGATTTTTCTCATCGACCTGGGCAAAATCGTCCAGGAAGATCTCAAAGTTACCCACCTGTTCTTCCGTCCATTTGTTCATCCGCTGTATATGCCTGATGTCTGTAAAAATATAGAGTCCGTCGATATCTGCAAATCCGCTATCGTATAAACCAACCACCTCGAATTTGCGTTGATTAGGATTCTTGGAAGGGTCATCTTCCTTTAGAAAAAAAGCAAAAAAAGTATCCCCCAGCTCCAGCCCGAGCCTCGAACCCAAGGTCGTGGAAAGCATTACTTCTGTATTGAGCGAACCGGAATAATCGGGCATACGGCCTTCTACCAGATATTCCTCCAAACCTCTCCAGCGATATTCGGGCCCGACACCTTTGGCGATAATTCCTTCGAATGTCTCCGTTGTTCTGATGATGCCCCCTTTGGTGGCGACAGCCTGTACATGTGCTATCCCTTCGACATCCTTGAATTCCGGAAAGAATTCCTGTTTTTTAGAAATAGGGACTACTGAGACGTCAGAAAGGTTATTGTCATAATTATAGATCTGGATATGCCCGTTGAAGGCTGCAACTTTTTCTCTGATCTTTTGTTGAAGGCCTGTTCCGGTGGCAAGGGCCACAAGCATCATAATCAATCCCAGCGCGATAGCCGCAATCGCAATTTTTATTATTGGAGCGGAAATACTAATTTTATGATCCTTACCTGAGATTAAGCGCTTTGCGATAAAAAATTCTAAATTCAATCCATGCCCTTTTTGTACATTTTCAAAAATATGTCTTTTTTATGGGTTTTATTGCTATTTGCTTGTGGAGGGGTAGGCCAGAAAGACAGTCGGCCCGGTCTCACAGATCAGGAGCAAACAAATAATAAACAGATTCTGCCTCCAGAGATCGCCGCAGCCAGAACTTCTCAATATCTCCCGCTACTAAAAAATAAAAAAGTAGGGGTGGTGGCTAATCATACCAGCCAGATCTTTAAAAGTGAGCCCAATGCTGAAACGATCTCCGCAACACATCTGGTCGATTCACTCTTGTCGCTTGGCATAGCGATTGAAAAGGTGTTTGCGCCAGAGCACGGGTTCAGGGGACAGGCCGATGCCGGCGAAGCTGTAGCCGATGGCCGCGACAAAGAATCCGGTTTGCCGCTAATATCACTTTATGGATCGAATAAAAAACCCACCGCTGCACAGCTCAAAGGTTTGGATATTGTATTATTCGACATCCAGGATGTAGGGGTTCGTTTTTATACCTATATCGCCACCCTGCAACTCGTGATGGAGGCTTGTGCAGAAGAGAATATTCCCATATTGGTACTCGATCGTCCAAATCCTAACATTTACTATATCGATGGCCCAATGATGGAAAAAGAGCATAGAGGATTTCTAGGGCTCACCCCGATCCCATTGGTCTATGGCATGACCATAGGGGAATACGCCATGATGATCAATGGTGAAAACTGGTTAGAGGCCGGACTAAAAGCCGATCTGAAAGTGATCCCTTTGGCGAATTACACCCGAAGTACGAGGTATAGTTTGCCGGTAAGGCCTTCACCCAATTTGCCCAATGCCCGTGCCGTTAATCTTTATCCCAGTTTAGGCTTGTTCGAAGGCACTAATATCAATGCCGGCCGGGGTACTGAATTTCAGTTCCAACGCTTTGGGGCTCCGTTCCTGGACAAGGAATATTTTGATTTTCAATATACGCCTCAGGCCAATTTCGGTGCAAAAAATCCAAAACACAAGGGCGTGATCTGTTTTGGCAAGGACTTGTCGGCAGAAACGGAACTGGATCGGATTCACCTACGCTGGTTAATTGAATCCTACCGGAACTGCCAGGATAAAAAACTATTTTTCAATACCTCAAACTTCACTAAACATGCAGGTACGGAGAAGTTGCAACAACAGATAGAAGAGGATCTGACGGAAGATCAGATCCGGTCGAGCTGGCAAAAAGATATCCAAAAATTTAAGAAGATCAGAGCCAAATATCTTATTTACGACTAATATCCTGTGGCGTATCTACACGGGTGGGTTTACGATATTTGTGAAAGGGCTGCTTAAGCAATCCTACAACACTTCCATTTTCAATGCGATCCGGGAAGGTATCTACACCATAGGTAATGTCATGGCGGTTGAGTTTCATAAATGTCCCGAATATTCGATCCCATATCGAGAAGATATTTCCATAGTTAGAATCTGTGTATGGGAGTACATAGTGATGGTGTACTTTGTGCATGTCGGGTGAGACCAGGATCCAACTGATCGCATCATCCACTTTTTGTGGTAAGCGGATGTTGGCATGACTGAATTGTGTGGCCACCAGGGATAAGGTCTGGTATAACATGACAATCCCTATGGGAGTTCCGATCAAAAATACCCCCAGGAGAGTGAAGGTAAATCGTATAATACTTTCGAGCGGATGGTGCCGATTAGCAGTAGTGGTATCTACCTCGTGATCCGTATGGTGCACCAGATGGATCATCCACAGGGGTTTTACCTGATGTTCTACATAATGAGCCAGGTAGGCGCCAATCAGATCAAGCAATAATACCCCAAGTACCACATAAAGCCAAAGCGGCATTTGAGGAAGCCAGTTGATGATCCCGAAATTATGGGCGGCTACCCAGTCACTCGATTTTAAAAGCAAGAAGGCAAGGGCAAAATTGATGACGATTGTGGTAAGGGTAAAAAAGAAATTCGGAACGGCATGCCGCCACTTTTTATAGTTGAACCTGAACAGCGGAACAGCCCCTTCCAAAAGCCAGAAAAAGGTCAGCCCGCTTACCAGGATGAGGCTGCGATGGGCAGAGGGTATGTTTTCAAAATAGGAGATCACTTCTTCCATAGTTTCAAAAATAGTGAATTTAGCCCTTTGGTCTAAAATGTCCTGTTATAAGAACAACCATTTAATTACCACAGCTGACACCATTATCCATAATGCTTTTTAAGCACTTCGACAATACGGAAGGCCGCCGGGCATATCGCCAGGTTCTTCATCGTAATGTCACTGATTTGTTGGAATTTCTTTCGGTTGGTATGAGGAAATTCCCGGCATGCCTTGGGCCTGACGTCGTAAATGGAACAATAATGATCTTCGGCCAAAAAAGGGCAGGGCAGTTGTTGAAGCACATAATCATTGTCTTCATCGATACGTAGATATTTCTCGGTAAAGTTCTGAGGTTTTATTTTTAAATGCCTGGCGATACGTACTATATCTGTATCGGTAAACAGAGGGCCGGTGGTCTTACAGCAGTTGGCACATTCCAGGCAATCTGTTCTTTGAAATTCTTCATCATGCAAGCGCTGCATGGTGGTGTCGAGGTCTTTGGGTGTTTTCTTTCTGAGCTTTGTGAAAAACCTTTTGTTCTCCTGGCTTTTTTGCTTTGCCAGGAGTGGTAACTTCTTTAATTCCTCCTTCATTTTTTTCCGATCTACGACTTACAGGCTCTAATATTAGTATTTTTGACGGTTTTAAAGCCAATACCGTTGCAAAATAACAACTTCTCGGATACCGATATTTTTGGGCAGGCATTGATGGATTATTTTCAGGGAAAGTACGAGCAGGATATCATCACCCATATTTCTTTAGATGAAACCGATGTCCTCCCATTGCCCTATCTCTTTCGCAGTTACGATCAAATGCCGGTTTTGGAACAATTGGCACTCAGGCTTTCAAAAGGGAAAGTACTCGATGTGGGTTGCGGTGCGGGAAGCCACAGTCTATACCTTCAAGACAACGGACTAGAGGTGACTGCCCTGGACATATCGCCTGGGGCCATCAACGTTTGCCGACAACGAGGGATCTATAATGCGGTGGAAGGCGACATCCGGAGCTATAACGATTCAAAATTCAATACCATTTTATTGTTAATGCATGGTATAGGTATGGCTGAAACTCTTGATAATCTGGAAGCGTTCCTATTAAAAATGAGGTCGCTGCTACATCGGGGAGGGCAGATTCTCCTCGATTCGAGTGATATCATCTATATGTTCGACCAAGACGATGATGGGGGGTATTGGATACCTGGAAATGTGGCCTATTATGGTGAGGTACAATTCATTACGGAGTACAAAGGGAAAAAAAGCAAGCCTTTCCCCTGGTTATATCTGGATTATCAAAACTTAAAGACAGCGGCAGAGAAGACAAATTTTGCTGTTGAGCTTGTAAGGGATGGAGGGCACAACGACTATTTGGCCAGGTTATCGATTGATTTACAATAGTCTGAGAGAGTTTTCGTTATTTAACGTATTTTGCAACAAAATTATCATTCCATGCTTAGAAAGTGGATTTTATTGCTGTTGGTATCATCAGGATGGTTGTTGGGTTGTTCCACAGACGACGACAACAATGCTTTACCCAATGGTGATACTGTAAATAAATCGGCTAACTTGCTCAGCGCAGGTGAATCGGCCGGTGATATCCTTTCGAACAACAATTTTTCGAACCTTCTAATTGAGATCGCATATGTTGAAGGATTTCGGCCTACGCAGGAAGCAATGGATGCTTTTGAAGCATACCTCAGGGCACGTACATTTAAGAGCATCATTGAGATTCAATATAATCCTCTTCCTTCTCCAAATCAGGAATCACTCACAATACAGGAAGTAGCTAATTTGGAAGACGATAATCGTGAGAATTACAATGAAGGGAATACCCTGGCCATTTACATTTATTTTGCCGACGCACCCGATGATAGCGACGATGAGGATTCTGGCCTTGTAACGCTCGGATCGGTGTATCGCAATACATCGATGGTTATCTATGAGCAGACGATACGAGATTTGGCAGCCAAAAGTATCCTGATCAGTGTGGCGGATGTGGAATCCGCAACGCTAAATCACGAATTTGGTCATCTCTTCGGCCTGGTCGACCTGGGTACCTCCATGGTAAACGATCACGAAGATATCCTTCTCGATGATGATGGAAATCCGGAATTGGATAATAATGGTAATCCTATTGGCAACAGTCACTGCGATGTTAATGGATGCCTGATGAGAGCCGAACTACAATTCGGTGGAGGAATAATGGGTATGCTCGAAAGCAGGGCCGCCAGAGGACTGGCAATACCCGATCTCGATGCTGAGTGCATTCTCGATCTTCAAGGTAATGGTGGCCGTTAAGCTTTTTTAGGCTGGAGTAATAGCGTGTTTATTAAGGGATATGCAGATACTTATGGGTTTGAAGTGATACCTTCCACTTCGGATTTTGCATTACATATTCTACGATCAGTGGAATAACTTTCTCCCGTGCACTCCATTCGGGTTGTAAATACAAAATACAGTCCTCTCCTACCTCAGTTGCCTGTTCTTCGGCAAATTTAAAATCGTGTTTATTATACACGATTACCTTAAGTTCATGGGCTTTTTTATGGATATCACCTACGGGTAGTTTGTTTTTCTTTGGAGAAAGACAGATCCAATCCCAAGTACCGGTTAAGGGGTAGGCGCCCGAAGTCTCGATATGTGTTTTCAGCTCGTTCATTCTGAGGCCGGAAGTCAGCGGACCCATATCCCAGGTCAAAGGTTCGCCTCCTGTTACCACAACGGTATCGGCATACTGCGATGCATTCTTTATGATATGGTCTATTGCCGTAGGCGGATGGAGTTCGGCATTCCAGCTTTCCTTTACATCACACCAATGGCAACCTACATCGCAACCGCCAATTCTTATAAAATAAGCGGCAGTACCTTTATGATATCCTTCACCCTGAATGGTATAGAACTCCTCCATCAGCGGTAACATAATACCTTTGTCGACCTTAAGGAGTACCTCTTCTTTTAACATGGCACAAAGATACGCTTAAGTTGAGTATCCAGGATTAAAAAATTATCTGGAAAACCCTAATGAGAATTGAAGTATGGATAGGTTTTGTCGTTTTGAATTGGCTTCCGATAAGGGTTGAGGCTCGAGGGTTTGATGTTGCCTTAAATTACCCTATTTTTAACAAAATTTTCAATGATGGCCAAGCGCGATGAATTCTTTACACATATTGAAAACGGATATAGCTTTAAAGGCGATTTCATAACCATGGGAGCGGCGATGCTCGAAGGAGAAACCATCACAGGGGCCCATGTAAAAGTACCGCTTAAGACACTCAACCGACATGGATTGATCGCTGGTGCTACAGGTACGGGAAAAACCAAATCGCTACAGATTATTGCCGAAAATTTGTCGGAGAAAGGGATCCCGGTCTTATTGATGGATCTCAAGGGGGACCTCAGCGGACTTGCACAACCCAGCCCGGGGCATCCTAAGATCGATGAACGTCATGAGAAGATCGGACTCACATTCGAACCAAAGAGTTTTCCCGTTGAAATCCTTTCCTTGTCGGAGCAAGGCGGCGTAAAATTGAGGGCTACCGTGTCTGAATTTGGCCCTATTTTACTCTCGAGAATATTAGATCTCAGCGTTACCCAGGAGGGAATCCTGGCTGTTGTATTCAAGTATTGCGATGATCAGAAACTCCCGCTGCTCGACCTGAAAGATTTAAAAAAAGTCCTGCAATATGCCACGGGTGAAGGAAAAAAGGAATTTGCCAAGGAGTACGGTCGGATTTCTACCAGTTCAACCGGTACCATATTGCGTAAGATAATAGAGCTTGAACAACAGGGAGCAGAATTATTTTTCGGAGAGAAGTCTTTCGATGTAGATGACCTCACCCGAATAGATGAAAACGGCAGGGGCTATATCAATATCATAAGACTGACTGATATTCAGGACAGACCGAAGCTGTTTTCGACCTTTATGCTGAGTCTGCTTGCTGAGATCTATTCGACCTTTCCCGAGCAGGGAGACAGTGATCGTCCGGAACTCATATTTTTTATAGATGAGGCGCATCTGATTTTCAAGCAAGCTTCAGGGGCCTTATTAGATCAAATCGAGAATATCGTAAAACTGATTCGGTCTAAAGGTATTGGACTATATTTCGTAACTCAGAACCCAACCGATGTACCACCCGCCGTTTTATCTCAACTGGGACTAAAAGTACAGCACGCCCTTCGGGCATTTACCGCCAGAGACCGGAAAGCCATTAAACTAACGGCCGAAAACTATCCTTTATCGGACTATTACAACACAAAAGAGGTACTTACATCCCTGGGTATAGGAGAAGCCCTCATCAGCGCTCTCGATGAAAAGGGACGCCCTACTCCTTTGGCAGCTACCATGCTTCGCGCGCCTATGAGCCGTATGGATATCCTCTCAGAATCAGAATTGAAAAAATTAATACGCAGCTCCTCATTGGTAGAAAAATATAATGAAGAAATCGATAGGGAAAGCGCCTATGAAATGCTGAACGAAAAGATTGAAAAAGCAGAGAAGGAAGCTGAAAAAGAAAAAGAACGTGAACACAGAAGTACTTCGAGCAGAACCAGTTCCCGAAGAAGTCGAAGCCGCCGCCAGGATCCGGTGGTTAAAGTACTTACCAGTGCTACTTTTATCAGGGGGGTGCTGGGAATCCTTAAAAAAGTAATGCGCTAGATTATGATAAGAAGAGCTACTTGGATTTTGATTATGATATCCGGACTGTTTGTTCTCAGTTGCAGCGGAGATGATAATACCTATTTTCTGATCGGAACAGATCAAGTGGGTTTGCTCAACAGACAAACTACCATGGCAGAAATCCAGGCTATTTACAACAGAGATTCGTTGGTTTCGGATACCATGCAGCTAAGTTTCGGTGAGGGAGGCAAAAAGTTGAAGATCTTTGAAAAGGGAGGGAAACACTTGCTTACACTTACCGCTACTTCAGACAGCATAGCCCGTGTTGGCCATATACTGGTAGCAGATCCCAGGTTTAAAACAGAAAAAGGAATCGGTCTTCAGAGTACTTTTATAGATATTGAAAAGAATTACCCTATTGAGAAGATTATCACTTCTATGAACAATATTGTAGTTCTTCTGGAGGACAGCGATATCTACTTCACTATCGATAAAAAAGAATTACCCGCTCATCTCAGATATACTAAAAACAGGGCTATTGAAAGGGTTGAAAT
>JBDNAQ010000151.1:0-30505 GCA_039768345.1 Flavobacteriaceae bacterium | reverse complement strand
TCCTGACTTAGATCTGCCATTGTTTTTGGTTTTAGCGGCAAAAGTAATAATATGGATGCATTTCATCACAGATGGCATAAAAAATTACCACTGCTTCTGCCCTCACTTCCACTTTTAACAGAATTTTATGTCGCCAAATAATTTTTACTAAAGAAATAATTTTACATTTGTATATACAAATATTGTATTTACATGAACGTTGAGGAGGTAATAAAGACAGAGACAAAGATCCCTTTGAAATCACGATCTATCATTCACCTGCTCCTTGTACACAACAAGATCAATGATCATCTGGCCAGGTCTCTAAAACCCTTTGGGGTTTCATTGCAGCAGTTTAATGTATTGAGAATCCTCAGGGGCAGAAAAGGAATACCCGCGAATCTCTCTACCCTCAACGAACGCATGATAAATAAGATGAGCAACACTACCCGACTTGTCGATAAATTGTTGGCAAAAGGCTATGTGGATCGTTCGGTTTGCCCATCAAACAGGAGAAAGATTGAAATTACCATTACCAAAAAAGGAGGGAAAGTATTAAAGGAGATGGACCATACCATAAAACTTGCTGAAGAAGAACTGGTAAAGAATTTTTCCTCTCAGGAATTAGAACAATTAAATCTATTACTACATAAATTTTAAACTTAAATCAATATCTAATATTATGAAAAAGAGTGTTATAAGTCTAGTCTTAGCTGTGATCACTACCGGGCATATGAGTGCCATCGATCCTGTCAATGAAGTTAAAAAAGAAGTGAAAACCAGTACCAGTACAGTAACCTGGAAGGCCTATAAAGTAACAGGCTCTCATACTGGCACTGTAGCTCTGACTTCAGGAGCGCTAATGTTCGATGACGACCAACTGTCGGGAGGAGAATTTACGGTCGACATGACCAGTTTGATTTCCACTGACCTTGAAGGTGAGTACAAGGGTAAACTGGAAGGCCATCTGAAGTCTGATGACTTCTTTGGCGTTGAAAAGCATCCCAGCTCGAAACTGGTATTTACCAAGGTTACCTCAACCGGAAAGAACTCCTATGAAGTAACGGGAGATCTTACCATCAAAGGAATCACCAAACCCGTCACTTTCGACGTTTCCATCTATGGCAGCAAAGCTACCGCAACTATGAAGGTAGACAGGGCACAATACGATGTGCGCTATGGTTCCGGGAGCTTTTTCGAAAACCTGGGCGACAAGACGATTTACGATGAATTCGACCTGGTAGTGGATCTGGAGTTCTAGTCCACCCCTTACAATTTCAACAGCCCGACCGATTCTATAATAGGTCGGGTTTTTTGTGATTCACATTTTGATTATATAAATTTTCCTTTCTATATTTGACGCTATGATTAGTAGAAACTCTAATACCTGGTGGTGGCTGAACTTACGTCCTGAGTCGTGAGCAGAGCATTCTACAGGTGTAACCATACCAGAAAGGCTTGTCTATCACGACAGGCCTTTTTTAATGTAATACCCTATGAAGTTTAAACTAGAGACATCGTATAAAAAGATCCTTGCGGATACCATTACCCCGGTTAGCGTCTACCTAAAAATACGCGATCGGTTTCCGAACAGTATCCTTTTGGAGAGTAGTGACTATCATGCCAGCGATAACTCTTTTTCCTATATCTGTTGCAATCCAATCGCTTCTATAAGCGTACAGCACGAATCAATTACTCAACTTTTGCCCGATGGTTCTAAATCTGAAATTGCTGTCGTCAATAGCTCCAACGTGGCTCAAATCATTCAGGAATTTAGCCAGAAGTTTGAAGCAACAGACCACAGCTTTAAGTTTATCAACAATGGTCTGTTTGGCTATATAGCTTATGATGCCGTACGGTACTTTGAGGATATTGAAATTACCAAAAAAGATGGGCATCTGAATATCCCCGACATATACTATGCCGTCTATCAGAATATCATCGCTATCAATCACTTCAAGAACGAAGCGTATATATTTTCACACTGTTATGAGCGCGAAAGCAATATTGCTGAAATTGAACACCTGCTCAGCATGCGTAATTTTGCCTCTTATAATTTTTCGAAGGAGGGAGATGTGGTTTCTAATTTGAAGGACGATGAATATAAACATCTGGTGGAACTGGCTAAAAAGCACTGCCATAGGGGAGATGTATTTCAACTGGTACTTTCCAGAAGGTTTCAGCAAAGATTTAAAGGTGATGAGTTCAATGTCTACCGTGCACTCAGATCTATCAACCCCTCTCCATATCTCTTTTATTTTGACTACGGGAATTTTAAGATTTTTGGAAGTTCCCCAGAAGCCCAGTTGGTGATTAAAAAGGGCAAGGCAGAGATCCATCCTATCGCCGGTACTTTTAAGAGAACCGGAAGCGACGAGGAAGACGCGGCGCTGGCAAAAAAGCTCACCGAAGACGATAAGGAAAATAGTGAACACGTGATGCTGGTAGACCTGGCGCGGAACGACCTCAGCAGGAATGGGCATAGTGTTGCCGTTGAAAATTACAGGGAAGTTCAGTTCTTTTCCCATGTAATTCATCTGGTCTCCAAAGTAACCGCCTACAAGAAACCAGACATCTCCACGATGAATGTGGTGGCCGACACTTTCCCGGCAGGGACCTTGAGTGGTGCACCTAAACACATGGCCATGCAACTCATTGAAAAATATGAACACACCAGCAGGGATTACTATGGCGGTGCCATAGGTTTTATGGATTTTAAGGGCGATTTTAATCACGCAATTATGATCCGCACTTTTTTGAGTAAGGATCACGAATTGTACTATCAGGCAGGAGCAGGATTGGTAGCCGCTTCCGATCCTGAAATGGAACTACAGGAGACATATAATAAATTAGGTGCCCTGACCAAAGCCCTGGAAATCGCAGAATCTATTTAGCACCATGAAGAAAGTTCTTGTCATAGATAACTACGATAGTTTTACATATAATCTTGTGCACTACCTGGAAGACCTGGATTGCGAGGTTGTGGTTAAACGAAACGACCAACTCAACCACAAGGATGTTGAAGGATTTCACAACATCGTGCTTTCACCCGGGCCAGGTATTCCGGAAGAAGCCGGGATGCTGAAAGAGATCATTGAAACCTGGGCGCCAACCAAACGCATATTTGGGGTATGCCTGGGACAACAAGCCATAGGGGAAGTCTTTGGGGGTAGCCTTATCAATCTCGATGAAGTATATCATGGGGTCGCTACCCGGATCAAGGTGATTAAAGACGATCCGCTTTTCGAAGGATTGCCAGAAGAAATCGACGTAGGGAGATATCACTCCTGGGTGGTAGACCCCAACCTGCCAGAGGCGCTGGTAGCCACCTCGGTAGATGAGAATGGGCAACTGATGTCGCTCAGGCATAAAAACTATGATCTTTGCGCCGTTCAGTTTCACCCGGAATCCGTGCTCACTCCGCATGGGAAAAAGATACTGGAGAATTGGTTGAAGGAAGGATAAAAATACCAGAAGCAGAAACAGATGAAAAATATATTGAATCGCTTGATAAACCACGACGTACTCTCGAAAGAAGACGCCCGTCAGGTATTGGTCAACATCGCCAAAGGGACCTATAACCCCAGTCAGATTGCAGCTTTCCTGACCGTATATATGATGCGAAGTATTGCGATCGAAGAACTAGAAGGATTCCGTGATGCCCTGCTCGAACTGTGCCTCTCCGTTGATCTCTCCGGTTATGAGCCCATAGACCTTTGCGGAACAGGAGGCGATGGGAAAGACACCTTTAATATTTCTACCCTTGCTTCATTTATCACCGCCGGAGCCGGGATACCCGTCACTAAACACGGTAACTACGGAGTTTCATCGACCTGTGGCAGCAGCAATGTTCTGGAATTTCTTGGTATAAGGTTCAGCAACGATCCTGATTTTCTAAAAAGATCGATCGATGAAACCGGGATATGCATCCTACATGCGCCTCTTTTCCATCCTGCTATGAAAACTGTTGCCCCGATCAGAAAGGATCTGGCTGTAAAGACCTTTTTCAATATGCTCGGGCCGATGGTAAATCCGGCATTTCCAAAATTTCAGATGGTGGGAGTATTTAATTTAGAACTCGCACGGATGTATAGCTATCTCTATCAGAATACCGAAAAGAAATATACGGTTTTACACGCCCTGGATGGCTATGACGAAATCTCACTTACCGGACCAACAAAGACCATCTCAAATCTATCTGAGACCATGTTACAACCCGAAGATTTTGGTGTTGCACCTGTACGCCCTGAGCAAATTGCCGGAGGAGTAGATATTGAGCAGTCTGCCAATATTTTTATGGCAATACTGGAGGGCAACGGAAGTGAAGCACAGAATAACGTTGTATGTGCCAATGCGGGGATGGCAATAGCAACAGCAAAAAATCTCTCGGCCAAGGAGGGGTTCGAACTCGCCCAAAATTCGCTGTTCGAGAAGAAAGCGCTTAAAGCGCTGCAGACACTTCAAAAAATAAGCGCAAACTAGCAGATGCATATACTCGATAAAATAGTGGTGGCCAAACGCCGGGAAGTGGATTTGAAAAAGTCGCTGATCCCGGTAAAACAACTCGAAAAAAGCCAGTTGATGCAACGGGAGACTATCTCGTTGGTAAATAGGTTGTCTCAAAGCAATTCGGGTATTATCTCAGAGCATAAACGCCGTTCACCATCTAAAGCGACAATAAATAGTTCTCTGAGTGTCGAAGAAGTCATTAAGGGGTATACAGCGGCCGGAGTGAGTGGGATTTCGGTGCTGACAGACGGACAGTTTTTTGGCGGTTCTCTCGACGACCTTCTCCTGGCCAGGGCCAGTTCAACATGTCCCCTCCTCAGAAAGGAGTTTATCATCGATGAATATCAGCTGATTGAAGCCAGGGCCCATGGCGCAGATGTTATCCTACTGATCGCATCAATTCTGAGCTCAGAGCAGATTCGCGCCTTAGCGATGCTGGCGACTGATCTCGGCCTTGAAGTGCTGTTAGAGGTTCATCATATGGAAGAACTCGAAAGATGTCTTTTTCCTGAAATCGATATGATAGGAGTAAACAATCGTAATCTGAAAACTTTCGAGGTTTCTGTAGAGAATAGTTTAGCGCTGGCAGATAGGATTCCCGATCGATTTTTGAAAATTTCGGAAAGCGGTATCGATAGCATAGAGACAATCAAAGAACTGCGAGCATACGGCTATCGTGGTTTCCTTATAGGCGAACAGTTTATGAGATCTGATGATCCGGGAAAATCTGCGAAGGCTTATATTCAAAAACTGGAGCGATGAAACTGAAAGTCTGTGGAATGAAATATAACCCGGATGAAGTATCGGAACTTCGTCCCGACTACCTGGGATTTATTTTCTGGGAACCTTCAAAACGCTATTTCGACAGAGCTATTTCTGATAATCTGACCGGGCCTGATCGGGTTGGTGTTTTCGTTGATGCTGCCCCGGAGGACATCGTACTTCAAGTATACGAGCACAAACTGGATGCCATACAACTTCACGGCTCTGAGGATCCAGGCTATTGTAATGATCTCAGGGAGCTTATTCGCACACAGCACTCGACCGGTATTGATTTGATTAAGGCGTTTGCGATAGACAAGGATTTTGACTTTGATATGCTAAACAAATATGAAGCCACATGTGATTTTTTCCTGTTCGATACCCGTGCTGATTTGCCTGGAGGTACCGGAGAACAGTTCGACTGGCGGCTTTTGAGCAATTATAAATTGAACAAACCTTATTTTCTCAGCGGGGGCATCGGACCAGCGGATGCAGATGCGATAAAATCTTTTCAGACACGACCGGAAGCTGAATACTGCTATGCTATTGACGTAAATAGTGGCTTTGAAACAGAACCTGGCCTGAAAAACATAGAGGCCCTGGAATCATTTATGGAAAAAATAGGTTATATACCTGAAAAAGAATGAATTATGAAGAGCTATCACGTAGATGAAAATGGATATTACGGCATTTTTGGCGGGGCATATATCCCGGAAATGCTCTACCCAAATACAGAAGAACTAAGGCAAAACTACCTCAAAATCATGGAGGAGCCTTCTTTCAAATTTGAATTTAACCAGCTCCTGAAAGACTACGTAGGGCGACCAACGCCGCTCTACTTCGCCAAGAATCTCTCGGCAGAACACAATACCAGAATCTATCTTAAGCGCGAAGATCTATGTCATACCGGCGCACATAAAGTCAATAATACCATAGGACAGATCCTGTTGGCGAAACGGTTGGGAAAGAATCGAATCATCGCCGAAACGGGAGCCGGACAACATGGTGTGGCCACAGCAACAGTATGCGCCCTGATGGGAATTCAGTGCGTGGTTTATATGGGGGAAGTCGATATTAGCCGGCAGGCGCCTAATGTCGCCCGGATGAAAATGCTCGGTGCAGAGGTAAGACCGGCCCTTTCGGGAAGCCGGACACTGAAAGATGCTACAAACGAGGCCATTCGCGACTGGATCAACAATCCGGTTGATACCCATTATATTATCGGTTCCGTGGTTGGTCCGCATCCCTACCCGGATATGGTAGCCCGATTTCAATCGGTGATCTCAGAGGAGATCCAATCTCAGTTACTGGAAAAAGAAGGTACGGCAAATCCGGACTTTGTCATCGCTTGCGTGGGTGGTGGTAGCAATGCTGCAGGTGCGTATTACCATTACCTGGAGAATCCAGAGGTGGGCATCATTGCCGTGGAAGCAGCGGGAAAAGGAATTGATACAGGCGAAAGTGCTGCCACTTCGGCATTGGGGAAAGTCGGGATTATCCACGGCTCCAAGACTTTGTTGATGCAGTCCGCCGACGGACAGATAACCGAACCCTATTCCATCTCAGCAGGTCTGGACTATCCGGGGGTGGGGCCCATGCATGCACATCTCTACCAATCTGGAAGAGGTGATTTCATTTCTATCACCGATAAGGAAGCTATGGAAGCCGGTCTCAGAGTATGCCAGCTGGAAGGTATTATTCCCGCTATCGAAACTTCTCATGCCTTTGCAATTTTTAATCACAGGGAATTCAAACCAGACGATATATTGGTCATCAATCTCTCCGGTCGTGGAGACAAAGACCTTGAGACCTATATAAACTATTTCGATCTATAATTATTTATTTGATCCAACATAAGACCATGAATCGAATAACAGATAAATTAAGACAGGAAGAAAAGATCCTTTCGATCTATTTCACGGCCGGTTACCCAGCTTTGAACGATACAGAAAAAATTATCACCACTCTTGCCGAAAATGGAGTGGACATGATCGAGATTGGCCTGCCCTTCAGCGATCCCCTGGCAGATGGCCCCACTATACAGGCAAGCTCCACGGCAGCACTTAATAATGGTATGAATAGCGAACTGCTTTTCGATCAACTAAAGAACATTCGCACTAAAGTGGATATTCCACTTATTATCATGGGATATTTTAATCCGGTCTTGCAATATGGTGTAGAGGAATTTTGCGCCAAATGTGCCGATGCAGGTATAGATGGATTAATACTGCCCGACCTGCCCCTGGATGTCTACCTGAAGGAGTATAAAAAAATATTTGATCGCTTTGGGTTGCTGAAAATTTTTCTTATCACACCTCAAACCAGTGAGGAGAGAATTCGGGAAATCGATGATGCCTCCGAAGGCTTTATTTATATGGTGAGTTCTGCCAGTACCACCGGAGCCAAATCCGGGTTTGGCAAAGAGCAGACTTCATATTTTCAAAGGATTGCCAGCATGGAACTCAGAAATCCACTTATCGTAGGTTTCGGTATCAGCAATGCAGAGACTTTTAAGCAGGCGACAACTAATTCAAGCGGCGCGATTATAGGTTCTGCATTCATCAAACATCTTACAGAAAAAGGGGTGATGAATATCTCCGAATTTATTAAAAGAATTCGCTAGATTTAGAGGCTCTAAGAAAATACTTTCATAATGCGGAAACACCTTGTTTTTCTACTTATTGGGATGGCGATATCGGGCCTTGCGCAGGATGCTGCTCAATTGAAATCACAGGTTCGACATTCAATCGATGAATTGCGAGAATTTGTAGCGATCCCAAATGATGCCCTTGAAAGTGCTGATATCAATCGAAACTTAAGTTGGCTGACTCAGAAATTCAGCAATAGGGGATTTAATACTTCTGTTTTGCCCACGGAGGGAAAACCATTATTTTTTGCCGCCTTGCCGATGGAAGACCAAAAGCCCACGGTGCTGTTTTATATGCATTTTGATGGTCAGTCGGTAGATCCTTCGCGCTGGGATCAATCTGATCCCTATGAGGTGGTGTTGAAATCCCGGGAAGGTGACGACTGGAAAGTTCATTCCTTTAACGACCTCTCTGAGGATATCGACTACAACTGGCGCTTATTCGGTCGCTCAACATCCGATGACAAGGGCCCTATTGTAATGTTTTTGAATGCTTTAGACTTGTTGAAGAAAAATAAGGTAAATATTCCTTTTAATATAAAAGTGATCCTCGATGGTGAGGAAGAAAAAGGCAGCAAGCCATTACCCGAAGCGGTTAAGCAATACCGTGAATTGCTCGAAGCAGACTTCCTGCTGATCGCTGATGGCCCGGTACACTCATCAGCTAAACCGACCATCGTTTATGGCTGCAGGGGTAATACCACCATGTCTATCACCACCTATGGACCATATAAACCTCAACATAGCGGACATTATGGCAACTATGCCCCTAATCCGGGTTTTCAGCTCGCCCACCTTCTTGCGAGTATGAAGGATCGGGAAGGAAGGGTTTTGATCAAAGGTTATTACGATGGTATCAACATCGATGATGCCACCGCTAATATTTTAAATAGTGTTCCCGATGATGCGAAAGCCATCAATGCTCACCTGGTTATCAAAACACCCGAGAAAGTAGGTTCGAACTATCAGGAATCTATCCAATATCCGTCATTAAACGTGAGAGGTATGGGATCGGCATGGATAGGCGACAAGGCTCGGACCATTGTACCTGCCTCCGCCACCGCAGAAATAGACCTCAGGCTGGTCCCCGAAACAGATGGTAAGCGTCTAAAAGAGCTCGTAAAGGATCATATCCGAAATGAAGGATTTTATATCACCGATACCGATCCATCCAAAGAATTGAGGATGCAGCACGACAAAATTGTAAAAATCACTGAAAGAGGTGTTACGGATGCCTTCAGAACACCGCTCACCAATCCTTACGGGAATTTTGTCGCCGATGTTCTGCATTCTGCCTTCGACGAGGAGGTTGTAAAAATCCGGATTGCTGGTGGCACGGTACCTATAGCATCTTTTGTGAATGAATTAAAAATTCCGGCACTTCTGGTCCCGATGGTCAACCCGGATAATAACCAGCACAGTCCTAACGAGAATTTAAAAATAGGGCAACTCGCATATGGCATAAAAGCGATGTATGCTTTGCTGAGCACACCACTGCCTGAATAGAAAAGATTATTGACCTTGTTAGGAACCTGGAAGTCTTTTCCTTAAAAAAAGGGCTTATACTGTTCTACCCTGAAATCGAATGTGGTGTAATCCGGATTCTTATCCTTTATAAATTGATACTGCTTCATACTACCAATGGCACGATTGGCTGAACCCGAAGGTGCGGTGAGCGATACCGTTTTCACGATACGCGCATCCTGGCGATGCTGCGCCTGAGCATAAGACCGCAGGGCCGAAATCCTGTGCGGATAAGCCAATGGAAGCATTACTGTGTGCACCCTGGGGGCTTCTGTCTGCAGCGGTACCAGCTCGAGTCCGTATTCCCTCAGATGCCTCCGGAAAAAATACTCCGGACCGTTCTTGCTGTTACCTCCGGTAAAAATTAAGGTGTCTATCCGGGGATAATCATAGAGGATCCGAACAAGGTCGCGGAGCTGAACATTCTTCATACCAAGATCTGAAGCATCTACTTTTTCGCGCTCGGCCATGGCTACAATATCACAGATACCTATCCTGCGTTTTTTTAGGAATTCCTTTCGTTGGGTTACGGCCCGATCTGTGGTTTCATAGGCCAGATTAAGATAAAATATCCGATCCAGTATGCGCCAAAGCTGGCCATCCCGACTCCCATAACAGAAATCGACATCTCCTTCTTTTAGATCACCAGTGGTAAATCTCGGTGGTGGTAGTGTGCCGACAATAAGCCTGGTAGCCTCTGGAAATAAGAAGGGTTTATATGGATGTTTATGCAAAAAGATATTTGGAATACTAAAGCTGGATTTGATCAGTAATTATCATATTATTTCCAAATATCCGAAAGTTGAGCCTAATCGGTGAGCACGAATAGCTATAAATTTGACAAATTAATCCAGTTGGATTATATTTAATGAAATATGAAGACCGATGGGTAAAGGAGATATTAAGACAAAGAGAGGTAAGATCAGCAACAAATCCTATGGTGTCAGAAGACGTCGTAAAAACAAAAGCAAAGTTTCCACCAGCTCAAAAAAGAAGAAATAACGGAAATTTAGTCCACCACGAAGTTCAACAATACTTCACCCTCCTCATTTATATCGAGTTCATAGGTATAGAGGCCAATGGGCAACGGTGTTTCACCGACAAAATCAAAAGGTAGGAGACCATAGAATTCTGTACCTGCTTCTATTTGAATGGAGGCGTACCTATAAGCTTCTTCGTATTCAAGATATGAAGTATAGGAATCGGGGGCTACATTTTCGTGGATCTTCTCCTCCCCACCTACACGTACTATATCGAAGGTGATATCACTAACATTGTGCACCCTGATATTTACAGATTTCAGGTCATCATCCCGGTCTGTGCAGCCGATGGTAACAAGAAGGCATAGAGTCAATAGAAAATACTTGGCCATTGGAGATCTGGTTTAGAGCTTATATAACCTCTAACGCTGCTGCACTTAAAATATTCTATCGAACGAAGACAGGTTGATCTTCTCTCAGGGTGTGCTCCTTGCTATAGATATATTCCTCCCGGTCGAATCCCTTTATTTCTTCAAGCGTCTGGGCATCGCTATCAATAATATAACGCACCATGGCACCACGGGCTTTCTTGGCAAAAAAACTGATCACCTTTAGTTTGTCGTTCTTCCAGTCTTTAAATATGGGCGTAATAACAGGTACTTTTAGTTTTTTTGGATCCAGGGCCTTGAAATACTCATCGCTGGCCAGATTGATAAATAACTCACTGTCTTCCAATTCTTGATTCATATGATCGGTGAGCTTTTTCTTCCAGAACTCGTATAAATTCTTTTTTCTTCCCACCCTTAATGCCGTACCCATTTCCAGACGATAGGGCTGAATCAGGTCGAGAGGTTTAAGGATTCCGTAAAGACCAGACAATATTCTCAAAGTATCCTGCAGTCGTTCTATTTTGTTTTCCTCCATTGAATACGCATCCAGGCCAAGGTAAACATCTCCGCTAAAAGCATAGACCGCAGGGCGTGCATTGTTTGGAGAGAAGGGAAGATGAAATTGTTGGTTTCGTTCCCAATTGAGTTCCCCAAGATTTTGTGAAATGTCCATGAGCCTGGAAAGCGCTCTTGGTTTTTTCTTTCTCAACAACTGATTGAGTTTTGAAGCTTCCGTTAGAAATGCCGCATCGGTATAAAGTTGTGTGGGTAAAGCCGATTCAAAATCCAATGACTTAGCCGGAGATATCACTATTTTCATCTCTGTATGATTTACTGTAAAATTAACGAGGAAATTCCAGTTTTAAGCTGCACCGGATAAAAGAGTTTTCAATAGATCTATCGAGAGAATTTATGATACTCCTCCCTGGCTGGAATACAATCTCCATTTTTCGATGCAGGCCTTCATATCTTCGGGGAGTTCGGAGGTAAATCTCATGGCCTTTCCGGTTTCAGGATGTACAAAGCCAAGTATCTTCGCATGAAGTCCCTGTCTGGGTAACAGCTTAAAAGCATTGTCTACGAACTGCTTGTATTTGGTAAAATGTGTTCCCTTGAGAATCTTGTCGCCCCCATAGCGAGCGTCGTTAAAAAGTGTATGCCCCAGATATTTCATATGCACCCTGATTTGATGGGTTCTTCCGGTCTCGAGTCTGCAGGAAATCATGGTTACGTAACCAAAACGTTCCAGAACTTTATAGTGTGTCACAGCTTCTTTCCCATACGATGCATCGGGAAAAACGTGCATCTGTAACCTGTTTTTGGGATGTCGGCCAATATGACCACTAACAGTTCCTTCATCTTCCTCCACATCGCCCCAGACCAAAGCGATATATTCCCGTTCACTGGTCTTTTCAAAAAACTGCCTTGCGAGGTGAGACATCGCTAATTCCGTTTTGGCGATCACCAGCAATCCCGATGTATCTTTATCTATCCGATGTACCAGGCCCGGGCGTTGGTTAGAATTCAATGGCAAGTGCTCCAGATGCGCGGCCAGAGCGTTAAGCAGGGTGCCCGAATAGTTGCCATGACCCGGATGAACCACCATCCCTGCCGGTTTGTTCACTACCAAAAGTAACTCGTCTTCATATACTATATCGAGCGGGATATTTTCAGGAGTAAGCAGAAATTCATAGGGAGGATGTTCGAATAAGACCTTTACTTCGTCGCCTGCTTTTACTTTGTAATTCTGTTTAACCTTTTTATCATTCACCCAAATACACCCCTGCCTGGCCGCCTGTTGAATTTTGTTTCGGGTAGCATTTTCAATAAAATTCATCAGAAATTTATCTACGCGGAGAGGTTCCTGTCCTTTCGCTGCTTCAAATCGATGATGCTCGAACAATTCCTGATCGTCGGGCGAATTATTAGGTTGTGGATCCATTTATTGGGAATCAGACTTCACCCGGGCACTGGCCGGTATTCTGCCATTGCCACAAACAAGTTCCAATTTAGATGTTTTGGGTAATTTGTCGCCGGGCTTTATGGTTTTACCCTTGTGCTTGATGTAGTACACCATGTTCTTGCCCAATTCGTCGATATAGGTGACCCGCTGAACATCGAGGCCGACCGCCCGAAGCATAGAGGCCGCATTCCGCTGGGTTACCTGGATCACATTGGGCACGGTTACTTTTTTATACCCGGAGGGATTTACCGTTACATAGATCTTTCGGTTTTGCTTTACCTTATTTCCGGCAGGAGGATTTTGTTCAATAATCGAGAATCTCGGATATCCAGGGTCGTAATTCGCAGAATCGAGCACCTCATAGCGAAGATTAGCATCCTCGATCACTTCCCGCATTTCCATAACAGACATCTTTGAAAGATCGGGGACTTTTACAAACTCGCCATGATGTGTGGATTTCTTTAGCCAATTCAGGGCGAGCAAACAGAGAATTATCACTGCCACTAATGCGAGCCCCAGATTGATCAGGAAAGTCTTGCTTCTTATGAAGTTGATAAAATTCTTCATTTTTCATGTATTGCAGGTCAAAGATAGGAAACCCAATCCTTTTTTCTTTATTTTGGTTTCGACATACGTACGAAGTAGTTATACAGAGATCAACTATTGATGAAAAAGAATATTGCCATTATAATGGGCGGGTTTTCCAGCGAATTCGATATTTCTATAAAGAGTGGAAATGTGGTATTCGAGCATCTCGATAAAAGTGCTTACAAGGCTTACAGGATTGTGATTACCCGGAATAATTGGTATATGTTAGATGATCATGACCGACAATTGCCTGTAAACCGGCATGATTTCTCGGTGGAAACCGAATTTGGAGTACTTAAATTCGATTGTGTTTTCAATGCGATTCACGGAACTCCGGGGGAAGATGGTCTGATGCAGTCTTACTTTGAACTCATCGGACTACCCCAAACATCCTGTGGCGCCTATCAGGCAGCGCTTACTTTTAACAAAAGGGACTTCCTCAGCGTGATGAAAGCACACGGCGTAAAGTCTGCTCCCTCATTTTATCTCGACCGTGGAGATGAGATCGATGTGGAAAAAATCGTTGAAGTTGTAGGGCTGCCTTGTTTTGTGAAACCCAATAAATCGGGTAGCAGCTTTGGCATGAGCAAGGTTCATAAAAAAGAGGAATTACCGGGGGCGGTGAAAACAGCCTTAGAAGAAGACGACGAGATTATTATCGAATCATTTTTAGACGGCACAGAGGTATCGGTCGGGGTCATACGCCATAATGGGAAGACTTTGGTATTGCCTGTCACCGAGATTGTTTCTGAGAATGATTTCTTTGACTACGAAGCAAAATACCTGGGCAAATCTGAAGAGATAACTCCAGCCCGGATATCAAAAAATCAAACACTTAGCGTGAGCGAAGTGGTAAAAAAAGTATATGAACTACTAAAAATGAAGGGGTACACCCGCAGCGAATTCATTTTCGTCGATGATATTCCCTACATGCTCGAGATGAATATTACACCCGGACTAACCGCAGAAAGTATTTTGCCACAACAGGCCATCAAAGCGGGTATCGATCTGGGCGAGTTGTTTGGAAGTGCCGTTGAGGACGCCTTGGACGAAAATCTGTAACTTTACCCAGCTATACCAGACAATATGAAACGCGCTATATTTCCCGGATCCTTCGACCCAATTACGCTGGGCCATTTTGATATCATTAATCGCGGCCTTACACTTTTCGATGAACTTATTATTGCCATAGGGGTAAACGCCGAAAAGTCTTATATGTTTCCTATTGAAGAACGGGAGAAATTCATCACTGAAGCATTTAAGGATCAGGTTCAGGTTAGAGTTATGACCTACAGCGGACTCACCATTGATTTCTGTCGGGAAGTAAATGCAGATTATATTTTAAGAGGACTAAGAAACTCAGGGGATTTCGAATTTGAAAAAGCCATAGCACACACCAACCGAAAACTATCGGATATTGAAACCGTTTTTCTTCTCACTTCATCATCGTATTCCTATATCAGTTCTTCAATTGTCCGCGATGTCATCCGAAATGGTGGCGACTATACCGCTCTAGTTCCACCCACAGTGCACCTTCGGTCCTAGCAAAGATCGACCCCGGGTGGTTTTTATTCTGTAAACATATTTGCTCAACTTAACTAAAATTGATTTCTTTGTAAGAAATTACCTTCTTTTTATAGGATAATACTCTCTTAGCTCCGAAAAATTGGGAACACACAACGAGATAAGGCCTGTTCACAACAATCATTCATTTTTGTTGGAAAATCATTTTACATTAGTAAGAAATTTCCAACATATGTTGCGTGAAACTCAAACAAATACGAGTGATTACCTTATCAAACAGTTGCCAATGGCAACTGCTTTTATCGATAGGGATTTCACAGTAGTTCACGCTTCGGATACATGGATAGACTACTTCGCCCTTAATCCAGACCAGGTTTTCGGGAAAACCATCCACAAACTTTTTGGTAAGGTAAACCCTCAATGGCAGGAAGCCCTGGATAATTGTTTAAGAGGAAAACAAAGCTCTATAGAGATCGAGCGGTATTTTGATAGTAACAAGCTTGAAAAGTGGTTCGAATGGGTCAACATTCCCTGGTACGATAAAGATGAAAATATCATTGGGGTGATCTTGCAGGTAGAGGACGTCACTAAACGTATCAATAACGAACTGGAACACGACAAACTGCAAATGCTGTTAAAAGAGAAATCTGAAATAGCCAAAATAGGTAGTTGGGAATATGATGCAGTGGCCGATTCACTTACCTGGTCCGATATGACCAAAAAGATACATGGGGTGCCCCTGGACTATGAACCAGATATCGCCAATGGTATCGAATTCTATAAAGAGGGGTATTGCAGGAATACCATTTCTCTGGCTGTACATAAAGCGATGGTAGAAGGAGTACCATGGAATGAGAAATTACAATTGGTAAAAGACAATGGCGAAGAGATCTGGGTAATTGCTGCCGGGAAGCCACTATTCAAGAATGAAGAATTCATCGGGCTTATAGGCACAATTCAGGATATAAGTGAAAGCGTTAATTCGAATCTTAAAACCAAGAAAAACGAAAAACTGTTAAAAACACTTATCGATAATCTGCCATTGAATGTTTTTATCAAAGACACCGAATCGCGTAAGATCCTGGCGAATAGATCGGAAGTGAGTTTTTGTGGCCTGGAAGATGAATCCCAGATCATCGGTAAGACAGATTTCGATTTTTATGACCAGGCAACCGCAAAGAGTTCCCGCGCAGAGGATCTCTATGTGATGCAAACCCTTAAACCCATCCTGAGTAAGGAAACCATCAATGTGAAAAAAGATGGTCGGGTAACTACATTTATAACCTCCAAATTACCCCTGATAGGCGACCAGGGCAAAGCCAACGGTTTGATAGGGATCAGCTGGGATATATCTGATATTAAACAAAAAGAAGAGGAATTACGTGATTTGATCAATGTGACTTCGCTACAAAATAAGCAGCTGATCAATTTCGCACATATCGTTTCTCATAACCTGCGATCACATACCGCCAACTTTTCGATGTTGCTCGAATTTCTGATCAACGAGAAAGATGAGGAGGAGAAAGAAAAAATAATTAAAATGCTCACAGAAGCATCTGATAATCTCCTGGAAACACTCGAAAACCTCAACGAAGTAGTTGCTATAAGTACCAATGTAAACCTCGAGAAGAAACCCACTACTATTTTCAATAAAATCCAGACCGTAGAACAAAACCTGGCGGCTTTCCTGAAAAAGAACAAAGCGACGATTATCAATAAGATACCAGAGGATCTTCAAATAAAGGTAATCCCTGCTTACCTGGATAGTATACTTATGAATTTTATCACAAATTCCGTGAAATATAAGGATCCGAAAAGAGACCCGGTCATTAAGCTGTCTGTAAGTAAAAATGAGCAATATACTATCTTAAGTATAGAAGATAACGGCCTGGGCATCGACCTGAAAAAATACGGCGAGAAACTGTTTGGTATGTATAAAACCTTTCACCACAACTCCGATGCAAGGGGGATAGGCTTATACATCTCAAAAAATCAGATCGAAGCGATGAATGGGAAAGTAATGGTCTGTAGCGAAGTGGGTAAGGGAACTACTTTTAATATATATTTTAATGAAAAAAATTAGGTCTATTGGGGTAATTGACGATGATCCCATAACGGTTTTTGGGATCAAAAAGATGCTCAATCTTTTAGACCTCAGTGAGACCATTAAAACCTATACCAACGGTAAGGAAGCTATCGATGATATTAAGATTATGCTCGAGAATAATGATGCTGTCCCAGAAGTGATCTTCCTCGATATCAATATGCCCATTATGGACGGATGGCAGTTCCTGGAAGAATTCATAACCCTTCCCCTGCCCTATCGTATCCGTATCAATATTCTAACTTCTTCCATCGATCCGGCAGATCATCAGAATTGGTTATACTACCAGGAAAAGACCCACCATCTTATCGACTACAAGAATAAGCCCATCAGAAAAAACATAATAAAAGAAATCACTATTCCGGCATAACAAAACATCTGGTGCTTTAATAATTGATTTTCACCTAACTTTTAACCGGATTCTATTTTCTGTATTTTTGAATGTGCAAAATCCCGACTTTTCTATGGGGACTAGAAAGTGTTTTTGGTTACTACTTCTAATTTTCGGCTGTGAAGACCGACCGGAAGATAAAACTCAAGATTTTCCAATAAGCTTTGAAACCTCAAAAGGCAGTGAAACTGCTACTTATGAGGAAGCTATAGATTTTTACAAGGCGTTGGCACGCGAATTTCCAGAGATTAATATTCAAACCATAGGCTCTACTGACAGTGATATACCACTGAACGTGGTTACTTTTAATACAGAGGCCGATTTCAATTTCCAGAAATTAGCTGAAGATAAAACTGTTGTTCTGATCAACAATGCCATACACCCGGGCGAAAGTGATGGGGTTGATGCCAGTATGATGCTCTTCCGTGATCTGGCACTTGAAAAAATCAGAGCTCCCGAAAATGTTGTCGTGGTCACTATTCCTGTTTACAATATCGGAGGAGCGCTCAATCGTGGATCAAAAACCCGAGTTAACCAGCATGGTCCGACCGAGTATGGATTTAGAGGAAATGCCAGGAACTATGACCTTAACAGGGATTTTATAAAAGGTGACACCAAAAATACCAGGACATTTTACCAGATATATCATCTGGTTCAACCCGATGTTTTCGTAGACACCCACGTGAGCAACGGTGCTGACTATCAGTATGCCTTAAGCCACCTCTTTACACAACATAACAAGCTTGGTGGCGAATCGGGTGCCTTCATCGAAGAAAGGTTCATTCCCGATATAGAAAAAATGATGTCCGATGGAGGATGGCCGGCCACACCTTATGTAAATGTCTTCAATCGGCCCCCAGATAAAGGGTTTATACAATTTATAGACCATCCGCGCTATTCCACCGGTTATACAAGTCTGTGGAATACATTTGGCCTGATGATCGAAACCCATATGTTAAAGCCCTATGAGGAGAGGGTAAACGCCACCTATGAGTTTCTCAACAACCTGGTCTCTTTTTGCGAAGCAGAGCATCAAAAAATCAAGGCGCTTAGGAAGACTGCCAAGGAGGTGGATTTAAAACGCATTTATTACCCGATAAAATGGCAAATCGATAGTACAAAAAACAGGACGCTCGCCTTTAAAGGCTATCAAGCGGATACGCTGATCAGCAGTGTGACGGGCTTCAGCAGGCTCAGTTACGACCGTGATCAACCTTTCACCAAAAATATCCCTTATTACAATGAATATCTACCGGTTGATTCGGTCCGGATACCTTCGGCTTATATATTGGGCAAACAATGGCAAGGCATTATAGAATTACTCGATCTTAATGGCATCTCCTACACCCGCATAGCGAAAGATACCGTTATCAATGTGGAGTCTTACAGGATCAGTAACTATAAGAGCTATGAAAATCCGTACGAGGGTCATTATCCTCATTACAGTACCAGGGTTGAGGGTAAATTTACGGACCAGTATTTTGCAGAGGGTGATTATTGGATACCAACCGACCAATCAGGGATCAGATACCTTATGGAAACCCTGGAACCTGCCGCGATGGATTCTTTTTTCAACTGGAATTTCTTCGATACTGTTCTGCAGCAGAAAGAGGGCTTTTCCCCTTATGTCTTTGAAGATCTTGCTGAGGCCATGCTGGATTCGGATTCGGTAATGCAGCAGGAATTTCTGCAAAAAAAGGAATCCGATGAAGTTTTTGCACAAAACTGGTATGCCCAACTCCAATGGATCTATGCTCGGTCAGAATACTATGAATCCACATTTATGCAATACCCGGTTTACAGGGTACACAAAGGCGTGAACCAGGATCGTTGAATTACTAATCACTAAAAAGTGAGCGGATGTTGGTATAAGAATTGTCGAGCGCTTTTTTGATCTTCCTGGGGCCTTTCCATTTAACCTTTTCGATACCTTCACTCTTCTGACCTGTGAGCTCACCTTTGTAGGAGGTGCGCATAGCATACCAGTGCACTTCTTTAAGCTTATACTTCCCACCGCGTTTAAAAATGTGATAGGTGGTTGTTAGAAAGTTTTCAATTTTAAGGCCTTTAACTCCGGTTTCTTCTTCTACTTCTCTAAGCGCACATTCCTTTATGCTCTCATTCTTTTCCAGTTTTCCTTTAGGCAGGTCCCATTTATCGTTTCTGTATATAAATAGCACCTTGCCTTCTTTATTGGTCACCACACCACCGGCGGCAATTTCGAGTGGTATTTTTTTGGTAAACTTTTTGAGGATTTCTTCGCTGTTAGGGTGATAAATGAAAGCTTGGGGTAGCTTTTTTTTGGCAAGTGAGTCTATTGCATCGATAATGGCATTCTCGTTGAGAAGAAAATATTGGCCATTTACGGTTTCAGAAAGCCTGCTTGTTAAAACCAAGGGGGCGTCTTTAACGAAAACTTTATACATTTGCTAAATGGTTTTAGACAAGGATACCGCATCCAAAACGGCCGAGCTGCTGTTGCAAATTAATGCAATTAAGTTGAGACCAGAAAATCCCTTCACCTGGGCATCTGGCTGGAATTCTCCAATTTATTGCGATAACAGAATTATACTATCATATCCTCAGATCCGCAATTTTGTCAGACAGGAGATGGCAAGACAAATTGAAGATATCTATGGCAAACCCGACGTGATCGCAGGTGTTGCCACTGGTGCCATCGGAATGGGGGCGCTGGTGGCCGAACATTTAGGGCTTCCTTTCGTCTATGTAAGGCCAGAGGCAAAGTCACATGGAAGACAAAATAAGATTGAGGGATATTTGGAAAGCAATAGTAATGTGGTAGTAATTGAAGATCTAATAAGTACAGGGAAAAGTAGCCTGAATGCTGTCAGGGCACTATTAGAGGCAGGTGCACAGGTAAAAGGAATGATTGCAATCTTCACTTATGGCTTCGATCTGGCCCTGAAAAATTTTGAAAAAGAAAAGGTTACCCTTCATACGCTAACAGACTATGAACATGTAATACAACAGGCCTCCGAAACAAATTACATCAAAGAAGCACAACAAAAAATGTTACTCGACTGGAGGAGCAATCCGGCAGAGTGGCAACCTCATTAGTATGTATATAGAAACATCAAAAAAGAAAGTAGCCAAAGGCGCTCCGGAAGTTTATGATTTTCTTATCGATTTCAACAATTTCGAGCGTTTAATGCCCGATTCTGTAGCAAAATTCGAATTATTGAGTGAAGACAGTTTTGTGTTCGCCCTTAAAGGCATGCCAGAGATTGTGCTCAAGAGAAAGGAACAACAGCCACATTCTAAAATAATTCTGGGAGCAGCAAGCGATAAGTTACCCTTTTCGCTTACTATTGATATCTCAGCTCTCGGTGAGGAGGAATCGGAGGTTCAGTGGAGCTTCGAAGGAGAATTCAATGCGATGATGGCAATGATGGTCAAAACACCTATCACAAATTTCATGAATACCCTCTCTGAAAAGTTGGGTGACATCTAATTTCTCGCATACCAACACAGTCCCATTTTAATTCAACAACCGGATTTCCTTCAGATCAAAAACCCGATTTCCCTGTTCTGTTTCCAGCTTTAATTGGCCAGATCCGGTTATACCCCTTATTATTCCGTTAAATTTAGTCCCGTCGGGCAATAAGAAAGTAGAAGGTATACCCATCCGGTACAGTAACTTTTCGTAAGCAGCCTTGATATCGAGGTAATTATCCGTGGTGAAATTTTTTAGCCTCATATGTATATATTTCATTATCAATGATATAAGACTATCAAGATCATAAGACAACCCTGTGATCAGCCTTAATGAACCCGCCTTTTCAATTGATCCAAAATCTTCCTGATTGACATTTACTCCTATCCCGATGACCGATGCCCTTATTTCTTTGGATTTAACCATATTTTCAATGAGAATGCCACATATCTTGTACGTACCTGACAGAATGTCGTTAGGCCATTTAATGCTTATCTTCGGTATTTTCAATTCATTTAGGGCCTCATGTATGGCCAGTGAAACAGCCATATTTAGAACAAACTGATGTTGGGCTTTCAAACCATCAAAATACTTTAATACACTAAAAGTAAGGTTTTTACCAGCCTCAGAATGCCATTCAGTGCCCTGTTGTCCTCTACCACCAAATTGGTGACTGGCCCAGACAATCGTCTCGTCTTCCGGCTTTTCGTCTTGCCAAAGATCCTTTAAGTAGGCATTTGTTGAAGCGGTGGCATCAAGTTTGATCATATGCATAATAGGTTCAATTTACCATCTACAATGTTATGTTAAAAACTAGGGCTCAAAAAACAAAAAAAATATAACTTTGTATAAACTAATTCTATTGGATGCATAAAAGAAAAGCGAGTGCAGATGAGTTAATCACCTTAATCTTACATGGAATCGAAGAAGTTAAAGGACTCGACACCAACTTACTTGACCTTAGAGAAATAGAAAATACCGTTTGTGACTACTTTATAATTTGCAGTGGCACGTCCAATACCCATGTCAATGCTATAGTAAATTCCATACAGAAAACAGTAAGAGAAGCCATCCAAGACAAACCCTGGCACGTAGAAGGTTCAGAAAATGCAGAATGGGTATTGTTGGATTACATCAATGTGGTAGTGCATGTCTTTCAAAAGCAAACCAGAGAATTCTATGATATAGAAGGGCTTTGGGGAGACGCAAAAGTTACCATGTTTGAAAATAGCTATAATCAGTAGAAAGACATGTCCAAGGAAAATAATACACCTCAGAAAAAACCTAGATTCAGCTCCTGGTGGATATACGGCCTAATCGCCGTATTGCTTATCGGCTATCAGTTTTTAGGCAGCGGGAATTTTGCAACCACCCGAAAAACGACCACCTCAGAGCTGCAGGAGTATCTGAGAAACGGGGATATCGAAAAGATCCTTATCATCACTAATGCAGACCAGGCTAAGGTCTTCCTCTCCGAAGAAGCCTTGTTGAAGGATGTTCATAAAGATGTGGCCGACAAGCCGCTCATTCCTTCTACCGGTATGGTTCCGCAGTATGTGTTGGATTATGGCGATCTTCAGATCTTTCAAAACGAAATTACGGAGATCAAAAAAGAGAATAACCTGGATACCATTGTGGAATTCGACAAGGAATCCAATGTATTTATGGAGTTATTGCTCACTATTCTTCCCTTTGTACTGATCATCGGAATTTGGATATATCTGATGAGGCGTATGTCTGGAGGAGCTGGTGGCGGAGCAGGCGGACAGATCTTCAATATCGGTAAATCGAAAGCCAAGCTTTTTGATGAAAAGACCGATACCCGTACTTCTTTTCAGGATGTCGCCGGTTTAGAAGGTGCTAAAGAGGAAGTCGAAGAAATTGTTGAATTCCTCAAACACCCGGATAAATATACCTCCCTTGGTGGTAAGATTCCGAAAGGTGCTCTTTTGGTAGGCCCCCCCGGTACTGGTAAGACATTATTGGCCAAGGCGGTGGCCGGAGAGGCTAAAGTGCCTTTCTTCTCGCTTTCCGGATCAGACTTTGTAGAAATGTTTGTGGGCGTTGGGGCATCCAGGGTGCGCGATCTCTTTAAACAAGCCAAAGACAAGTCTCCTTCCATCATTTTTATCGATGAAATAGATGCCATAGGCCGTGCCAGAGGGAAAAATAATTTTACCGGATCGAACGACGAAAGGGAAAATACCCTGAACCAGTTGTTGACCGAAATGGATGGTTTCGGAACCAACACCAATGTAATTGTTCTGGCGGCCACAAACAGGGCCGATGTACTGGATAAAGCTCTGATGCGCGCCGGGAGGTTCGACCGGCAGATCTATGTAGACCTTCCCGATATCAGAGAAAGAAAAGAGATCTTTGAAGTACATTTAAGGCCTATCAAAACTTCTGAAACGCTCGATTTGGATTTTCTTGCAAGGCAAACGCCAGGTTTTTCAGGAGCGGATATTGCGAATGTTTGTAACGAAGCTGCATTGATCGCTGCCAGGAAAGAAAAAAAGGCTGTGGGCAAACAAGATTTTCTCGATGCTGTCGACAGGATTGTAGGCGGACTTGAGAAGAAAAATAAAATTATCACCCCTGGTGAAAAGAAAACAATAGCCTACCACGAGGCTGGTCATGCTACGGTTAGTTGGATGTTGGAGCACGCAGCCCCGCTGGTAAAAGTAACTATTGTACCCAGAGGTCAATCTCTCGGTTCTGCTTGGTATTTGCCAGAAGAACGCCTCATCGTCAGATCGGAACAAATGCTCGACGAAATGTGTGCTACATTGGGTGGCCGAGCAGCGGAAAAAGTGATTTTCGATAAGATTTCCACAGGTGCATTGAGCGATCTGGAAAAAGTGACAAAACAGGCCAGAGCCATGGTTACCATTTATGGCCTGAACGATGAGATCGGGAATTTAACTTATTACGATTCCTCCGGCCAGAACGAATATGGTTTTACCAAACCTTACAGTGAGGAGACGGCACAGAAGATCGATGAGGAGATCTCAAAAATCATCGAAGCACAATATTCCAGAGCCATTAAAGTACTGGTTGACAATGAGGACAAACTGATCGAACTGGCCGAGCGGCTTCTTGAAAAAGAGGTTATCTTTAAAGAAGATCTGGAGAAGATATTTGGAAAAAGACCATTTGAAAGTGAATTCGATCAGAAGGGTCAGGAAAAATTGGCTGCTGAAGAACTGGCCGCTGAGGAATCTGCAGAAGAGAAGAAATAATAACATGGCATCAGGATGATTCGGTTAATCTGAATGATTCGGGAATAATGGGAATTTTTGGGAAATTATTTAGCGGGGGTAAAAAAAAGGTTTCCAAGGAAACGGTAGAAACCAGAGGAGTCCATATGCCCGACCTCAACATCCCAATCGATGAAAAATTCACTATTCATTTTAAGAAAAACGGAGGTAAATTTTTGTACTGCGATTCCCTGAGTGAGATATCCGGCGCCCTGAAAAACATTATCATTGAGAATGGATGGGAAAAGGAACCGTTTTTCATCTTAAATCCTATGCTTAGGGAGAAATTCAAGGATGAGGAGATCAACTTTACGGATAAGGTTTCGAAAAGTACTGTTTTTTTTACCACCTGCGAACATTTGGTAGCACATAACGGATCGATACTGGTAACCTCTAATCAGCTCCAGGAAAAGAAACTGCATGAAGTTCCCGAAAATGTGATTGTCTATGCTACAACGAGTCAATTGGTCGATACTATAGGTGAGGGATTAAAAATTATCAAAAAGAAATATAAGAACGGTATTCCGGCTAATATCACCACCATCAAGCATTTCCAGTCTGACTCCGAAAATGCCAATGATTTCTTATCTTACGGCAGCAGTTCTAAACACCTATACTTATTACTGCTCGAAGATCTCTAGCATGAAAGAAATTCTGAGGAGACTGATCACAGGTGTGGTCTATGTCATTTTGCTTCTGTCTGCCGTTTTTCTGAGTTCCGATGCCTTTGATTTCCTTTTCATGGTTTTCGGCTTAGTCTGTCTGTACGAATACAAAAGACTTGTCTTACTTAGAGGCTATTATATCTTTATCGCCTATTTGGGTCTTTGGTGGGCCTATATTTACCTGATCCAGGAAAGGTTTTTGATCAATCTGCTGATGTTTGTTACCATCGGTATAAATCTGTTATTGCTCTACTACCTGTTTTCAAAACGAAAAAGACTCCATTTCGCCTATCAAAAATTTATAACAGGCCTATTTTACATAGGAGGTGGGTGTATTTTCCTCACCATGATCCCTTATAAGGACAATGAATTTGCAAAATTCCTGATCATGGGTATTTTTGTATTGATCTGGATCAATGATTCTTTTGCATACCTGGTGGGAAAATCAATTGGGAGAACCAAACTTTTTCCTCGAGTATCTCCAAAAAAGACGGTAGAAGGTGTAGTTGGCGGGTTTGTATTTACGATGATCGGAACCTACTTCCTCGCAAAATATGAGCCCATTCTAAGTCTTAATCAATGGTTCATTATAGCCGTTGTGGTAGTCCTTTTTGGAACTCTGGGCGATCTCGTGGAATCTAAATTAAAACGCCATGCAGGTGTTAAAGACAGCGGAGCAATTCTCCCAGGTCATGGCGGTTTGCTCGATAGGCTGGATAGTCTGATATTTGCAGCTCCATTTGCGTATCTTGCGCTCTATATTTTTACAAATGTTCCATAGAGAAGGTCAAAAAATAATACTTATTGCATTTGCGTTGCTAAGTCTCGTGGTGGTCCTCGTCCACTTTTATATTGCAACGCCCTGGCTCAAATATACCCTGCAAATCGGGTCTATTGTAGTATTGATCCTCATTATGCAATTTTTCAGAAACCCAACAAGGATTGCCCAAAAGAACTTCGATGAAATTCTTGCCCCGGTCGACGGCAAGGTTGTAATTGTAGAGGAAGTAGAAGAGCAGGAGTATTTTAAAGATAAACGTATGCAGGTATCCATCTTTATGTCTCCAGTCAATGTACATGTTACACGTTATGCTGCCAGTGGTGTGATCAAATACTCTAAATATCATCCTGGTAAATATATGGTTGCCTGGCATCCGAAATCAAGTGAGAAAAACGAAAGAACATCGGTGGTGATCAACACGCCTTTATTCGGTGATATCCTCTACAGGCAAATTGCAGGTGCGGTGGCACGCAGAATTGTTAATTATGCCGAAGTTGGGGAACATGTTCAACAAGGCGATGATGCGGGATTTATCAAATTTGGCTCAAGGGTAGATTTGTTGTTACCTTTGGATTGTGCCATTACCGTTAAGGTGAATCAGAAAGTGGTCGGAGCAAAAACCTGTATTGCCACAGTAGTAGAAAGTGAAGAAAAAAGATTCATTACGTAAAAAATTCAATATTGCGGTCGATACTGTAAATCAGTATACTGACCCATTACCGGCAGATCTTCTTTTAAAGCTTTATGCCTACTACAAGATAGCCAATAAGAATTTTAATCACCCGGGTAGTAAAACTCCTCTTATTAATGCTTTTAAGACCAATGCCCTCCTCCAGGCTCAGCATCTTGGTGTAAAGGAAGCTATGAAGAATTATATAGAACTGGTAGAAAAAGAAATTAAAGCGAAGGAGTCTTAAATCAATTGACCTTTATTTCCAACCGGGAATTTCTCCAGATATCCGAAGTAAAGACCCCCTGCCATGGTTATTAAAAAATAGCCAAAGACAAGTGAACTACCACCGCCTAATAGCGAATTAATTCCAAACCAATCGCCTGTGATCAAAATAACTACCATAGCTGCCAAGGCTCGTGTAACCTCAATCGCTCCGGCATAACGCGTTCTGTCCATCAGGCTTGTATAACCGTAAATTCCAACAAACACAAAGGCGCCAAATTGTAATAAACCACCGAATCCAATATTGCCATAATTATAAAACATGAACATTAATAGTATCAGTGTGGCAATCAGCTGAAACAATACATAGGCCTTTAATCGCGGACTGGCAAGGGTTTGGTAGCGTTTAAAATTATATACATCTTCGATGATTGGTCGTGGATATTTTTGTGCCACATCTTCGGGCCTCCAACCGGTGGGCATAAACCAGATACGTAATTTATCCTGCCAGCGATTGGCCCGCCAGGCATCCTGGCCAATACGCCACAGATGTTGAAAATTGATATGGATCGGATTCCATGTAGCGGCCGGCTTCAAAACCCCATACTGAGGGGGTACCGTATCCAGTTCTTCCTGAAATGTCCCAAACCAGCGATCCCAGACACATAATACCTGCCCGAGGTTTTTGTCGATATACTCAGGATTAATGGCATGATGAACCCTATGCTGCGATGGGGTCACAATGAGGTATTCCAACCATCCCATTTTACCTATGTGCTCGGTATGGTACCAGAATTGAGCAAAAAGATGGATCGGTGCCAGTATGGCTATAACCTTGGGGGGTACCCCTAAAAGAGCAGCGGGGATCAGAAATAATGGAAAATATCCAACCAGATTGGAGATCGACTGCCTGAGCGCACAGGCCAGATTGAATTGTTCACTGCTGTGATGTATCACATGCTGATTCCAGAATATATTCACATGGTGACTAAGTCGATGATTCCAGTAACCTGCAAAATCGAGCACCAAAAAGGCGATCAGCCATACCAGCCATGATGTTTTAATTTGTGTAAGCGCCAGCTGCTCCTCAAGATATGGATAACTCACAATGATAATACCGAGGCCCAGGGAGTCTTTTACGATGTTGGTCATTCCAGAACTAATGCTACTCACAGTGTCGAGTAAACGGTGAGGTTGATTCTTTATCAGGTAGCCGTAGATAATCTCCCCCAGCATCAGCAGAATAAAAAAAGGAATCGCATAAAGCAATGCGGTGGCATAAGCTTCCATAGAAACAGTTCTCTTATTTAAAATTACAGAAATCCATTCAATTTCAAAGCTTGTGTTACCTCAGCGATAAACAGGTTGATTCGGGTTGCTGAGCGCTTATGATACCCCTATTTGATGTTCTAATAAAAGCCCTTCTCAAAGTGGCTCATATATAAGCCTTAAAAACATACTCAGTTTTTCATCGCCCCGATCTGCCGGTATTCCGGTTACCAGTCCGATCAGCATGCCTTCCCTTATTTCAACTCGAATCTGGGGACGGATGGTCATACTGAACTTACTATCTTCAATCGCTTTATTAAATTCGACTCCCACGAAATTGGTGGTTCCCGGTATCATATAATGTAGGTTGGTATTGATCTCGAACGCTAACTCGGTAGATCCGCTATTGAAAGTTCTGTCGAATTCCGGCCCGGTATAGATCAAAGTATGAAAACTTCTCCCCCATCGTTTGGCAGCAATAAAAAAGGGATTATATACATTTCCGGAATATAGGGGGTCATTACCAAATTGTTGGAAGGAAACCATCTTGAATTTGTGCAGATACCCCAGCGCGAGTGAAGTTTGAGCTTTTTTGGAGACCAGGAAGGTATATTGGGCAGCAACTTGCAGACCTTCCAATTTATTTTCGGGTACCCCGGAGCTATTATCGGTGCCTGAGAAAAATGCGAAAGGTAGTTCTATCTCCAGGCCGAGCCGGTCTATAACCGCAAATTCGTATTCGATAAGAAATTCATATTCCTCATAGGAGTTTCTGTCTAGGAGCCCAAAGCCCACATTCCATTCGTGTTCTCCTTTTCTGGCACCCAGATCGCGAATCAGATCTATGTATAAAGGTTCGGCATGTAATACCTTATAGGGTTCCTTTTCATTTTCGAAATCGTATATGAACTGGTCATCGATGATTGTCCGCTCTCGCTTAAGTTCCTGTTTTTCCTGTGCACTGATGAAATTGGGAAAGATCAGAAAAAAGCCAACAATAATAATGTAGCGTATCCTCAATTCTTAATGATTGTTTTAAAATGGCCCGACCATAATATGAGCTCTGTGTGTTCCAGGATCCATTAACCAGGGCATCCCTGGGGCATGAGGTTTATCGGGTAGTCCGGTCGATTCTGTAGTAGCAAAAGGGGTATAGATCACATAACGAAATTTACCGTCTTTTAGTTCTCCCGTATTTGGATCGTAATTCTCTTGTTTTCCGAAGTATACATACATCATGCTTGGCGCATCTGGCATTTTAAGAGTGCCATTTTTTACCTCTTCTCCCCTGATCTTCCTTCTCTGTTCAAAGTCGAGACCCTGTTTGCTGAGTTCTCTGCCGCGTGCCATAAAGGGTTCGAGCTTAACGGAATAACAAGATACACTAATACCCTCTTTTCGCGGATTATCGGCAATGCAAACCAGGTTATTACTTCCTTCTCTGAGAACTATCAGATTTCCTTCTTTATCATAGCCATAGACCATAGCACCATCCTTATCCGCTTCAGGTGCGGGCAATGTTGCTGTCCTGATCTGAATGTCTGCGGGTAGGCTCGTCTCTTTGATATCCTGTGCTTTTACACTATAGAGGCCTAAAATCGAGGTGAGAAAGAGTATTCGGATACGCATGAATGAAATCTTTTTTCTAAAGGTAATCAACATCTATCAAATGATCAATAGATTAATGCTTAGTCACCCAAGGGATAGCCGGAATTAAATCCCGTTAATTGAGAGGCGCTCCTGGCTACATCGAGACCTTCTCTTAAGAATTTCATTGTGATGAAGAAATTCAAGAATTATTCGCAATCCAGGCTATAAGTGTCTTCAGTATCCTTGGTCCATTGTGAAGGTATATTATCCAATTGATCCTGATTCACCTTTATACAGTTCAATGGGTTGTTTTCTATGGCAAAATCGTTGAGCTGTACTACATCCAATATGGTCGAGATGTCTATTGCCTCCAATTCATTATTTGCAATCGATAATAACTGCAACGATGGATTAGAGGAAATATCAAGTATAGTTAGTTGGTTACTATCCATATCCAGTTTCTCTAAAATAGTAAGGTTAGAAAGGTTTAAAGAGGTCAGTTGATTTCCGTTGGCAAAAATGAACTTTAATTTTATGTTTGAAGAAAGATCGAGAATGGACAATAAATTATTCTCAACATAAAGCCCCTCTAAATTTTTAAAAGCATTTATTCCTGTTAAATCTGATATGGCACTGTTTTCGGCAAAAAGATTGACAACGCCCTCTATATTTCCCGTTTCCACTTTACCATCTAACGTATCATCAAAACCCAGATCAATCAGGAGTTGTTCAAATGCAGGATCGGGGATGGAAGTGGTGGCTACAATTTCTTCTTCTGTTTCCATCATAATAGCATCTTCTTCCGATTCCTTATCCGATGAACAACTGACAAGTACACATAGCAAACCCGTCAGTATGAATATTTTTCTAAATATCATAACAACATTTTTTAAATTAATAAACTTTGGTGTGATTGCTATAGATAGCCCGAAGCCAGGCAAATATATACTTTTTTTATCATTCGAGGTTTGCAAGGCTTTTTTCGAGGGTCTCGATCTTGGCCAAAGCATCGGAAGCTTTCTTTTGTTCCATGGCCACGACCTTCTCCGGCGCATTGTTCACAAATCTTTCGTTAGACAGCTTTTTTTCAACCGATGCTAAAAATCCACGGGTATATTGTAATTCCTCCTTGATCTTTTTGATTTCAACTTCCGTATCGAGCTTACCTTCAAGGGGAATAAAATATTCATTGCTCCTTACCCTAAAAGTCACCGCTCCTTCAACAGCGGTA
>JBDNAQ010000150.1:0-10630 GCA_039768345.1 Flavobacteriaceae bacterium | reverse complement strand
TGATAAAAATACATAACTGGCTGTAATAAATATGCCCCGGCCTTATAAAAGACCGGGGCACAATTCTTAGAACTTGAAGTTTTGGTTATTCCTACTCTTCGGGAAAACCTTCATCTTCCATGATCTCTACCATTTGCTTTACATGCCTTTCGGTATGCCCTGCCATAAAGAGTACCATCTGATAGGCATCGATAGTACCAAACGGCATTTCCTTAAAATGATTGCGGAAATCATCGTCTGTTGTTTTTAAGTATTTGATATGCTCAATTCGTTTGGCAGTCAAAGCATCCAATGTTGCCTGATAGCTGCCAAATTTACCTGAGGGTTCAAAAGCCTCTGAGGTCTTAACTTTTTTCTCTCTGCTACTGATCATAGTGTAGATCTGGTCGTCTTCCATGGTTGCCGCTGCTCGCATCGCCTCATCGGGAGCCGCTGCCAGGGTTGCTTTTAGCATATCAGAAAAAGCATTTTCGGAAATGGTAAGATGTTCCACACACTCGGCAATTGACCATGATTCAGGAGTGCTTTTATAGGCTAATTGTTCTTCACTCAGTCCATCGAGTGTATTGATCATGAATTCATGTGTACTACTGAGCTTGTTCACGGCTTTTTCTCTCTCCTCGTCGGTGAGCTTATCTGGGGTGAGGCCAAAGCTCAAAAGGAGTAGTACTACGAAGGGTGCGATTAATTTTTTCATTTTATTGATTTTTAGGTTAATGGATTAAATGCGAAAACCTGATTATAAGAGATGATATCCGCTTTAGTATATACGCTATTTGAAAACTTAAGGACCATCGGTGTATGTTAATTTTGCATCCTGTAATGCAACTAAGACAGATCCTTCCAAAAAACGCATTCTATTCGCGCACCTTGATTATTCTCTTTTCTTGCCCTGAAAGAGGCTGACATTCGAATCGAATGGATTACCACTAGCCCTCCGCAACGCTACCACTTGTCCGCAATGCCAGACTGCGTCCTCAATCGGTCCGTTGATCTGGTTCCAAAAAGGGTATTCCCGGGCTCCGGATTGATTTATGAAAATTACCTTGTGCTCGTCGAGTGTATTGGCTTTTAAAAAGATCTCACTCGCCTGCTTAATATTTTTAAGTGTCATAGCACGTTTTGCCTGGAATGAGAGGTTGGTTTCCTGAGAGCCAGTTCGGTCGTTAGGTTTTTTGACCGCCGAATTGTAGATAACCCTCGAAAGATTGTAAATATGATCTACGGTTTCCGCAATCGTCCTATTGGTTTCCGAAGGCTTGAATTCGAGGTCTTCGGATCTTAACCCTTGGGTAGCCCAGTAATAGCGAAAACCCAGGCCATCGAGCATACGCGATACCACGCTTCCTGCCGTATAGGTGTCCGGGTAATCTGGTATCTCTTTATATGGAATAGGTTCTTCAATGGCTTCCTGAGAATTTCCTATCTGAATCAGTATTAATGCCAGGAATGTCGCTGCTTTTTTCATGAGTATATAATTATTTTTGGTGAAATGCATCTGAGATGAATTTTAGAACCTCAGGAAGCGATTCGCGCCAGTAGGTCCAGTTGTGTGCTCCCTCGCGAACCCGATATTCATGAGGGATATTTTTTTTCTTCATTGCGATATGGATGAGGCTATTTCCTTCGTACAGGAAATCATCATCTCCACAATCGATGAACCAACGAACGGATTTGATTTTATCGAAGGGCAAGGAATTGACAAGCGAAATTGCATGGTGGTTGTGATAGTATTCACGCAATTCTTCTTCTGGTACTTGCCTTTGCTCCGGTGTTAATCTGCTTTTGAAATCGGCAAAGGTCGGTTCTCCAATATAGGCGCTTAAAGGGCAGGAAGAGGAAAACATTTCGGGCCTGTGCAGGGCATACATAAAAGAGCCTCCACCGCCCATAGACAAACCTGCTACCGCTCTGTATCGCTTTGCGCTTTTGACACGGTAAGTCTTTTCTATATAAGGAATAAATTCTTCGAAGAAATGATCTTCATATTTCCAGCCTTCCCGGTTAAAATAGCCAAGTTGCCCGGTCTGGGCATCAGGCATGGCGATGATCATCGGTGTGGAATTTCCCGCTTTAATTGCCTGGTCTGCTATACGCTGTACTTCACCGAATTGTATCCAGCCTGTATGATCGTCGCCACTTCCATGGAGTAGATACAATACTGGATAACTACGCTCCGAAGTGTCATAATCCGGCGGCAGGTAAACGGCATAATTGCGCTTACTCTTCAGTATCGCGCTTTCCATGGTCATATTATCGAAAACCCTGCCTTGTTGTGCCATAATATTAACGGATAAGAGTAGTAAAGACAATTTTAGGATTCTCATCGATAGTAGATTTAAAAGACTTGTAAATAGCTTTAATTTTGGTCAGTGCCGAAAAGATACACATTAGAGTTATAAATTCTAAAAATAGGAAGCTGGAATGCGTAATACTATCCTGCCACCTCTTATTTGGTATCATGCAGGTCTTACTATTTCAATATCGATCTAATTCGGTCCGATAAACGCAAGCTTAGTGCCGAAAGGGTAAGCGTTGGATTCGCGGCGCCTGCCGTGGAGAAACAGCTGGAACCCGCAATATGCAGGTTTTCAATACTATGTACCCGACAGTGCTTGTCAACTACTCCTTTCTTTGGATCTTCACTCATACGCGTTGTTCCCATATGATGCCATCCGCCTCCCATGGTATCCGGAATATCAGCACTTCTCTCTGCCCATAAAAATGGATCCAATCGAAGTCTCCCAATACCGCTTTCCCCTGCTTCCTTTCCGATTATGGTATATAGCTTTTGGATACTATTGCGGTCCAGCTCAGTAAGCTTCCAATGTAAAACCGCCCTGGGAACGCCAAGGGCATCTTTTTTATCGGAAAGCGTTATTCTCGAATCCGGATTGGGAGCCTGTTCCATTCTGGTATAGAGCTCATAAGCTCTGTGATGGCCAGCTTCTGTTTCCGCGTCGTTGAACCGGCGTGAATTCCGAAAATTTTTCACAAAATTATCATAGGCCAGCCTGGGATCTTCATTTTCCCAAAGATCGATAAGCGCTTTCTGTTCCCTGGCGACCGGTAGATAGGTAAGCGAGGCTGTACCATTGAGCATAGCGTATTTTTGTTGCACTTTTTCGGTTATTGCGATCTCTGCCCTTGGTCTACGGTTGGTGGACCGATATCCATACAAAGAGGTGTCAAAGGGTTTTGACAGCCATAGTTCGGCCGATTTGATTTCCATATGTTCCATAAAATACCGCCCCACCTGGTCATGATCATTTCCCAAACCCGGGCTACGTCCCTTTTTCGATGCCAGTAACATCCTCGCATTTTGAATTGCGCCACAAGCTAGTATATAATGCCTGGCCCTAATTCGATGAGATTTTCCTTCGTGATTTTGTATCCGTACTTCCCCGATATTAGCTCCAGATTCATCTGTGCTGAGGGCTGTACAGTTGGCATAGGTGTATAGATGAATGTTTTCAGCTTCTTCTATACTATCCTTATATCGTGTACCGAAGCGGGTAGGCGGACTGAATTGCCATATTTTGGCCCAGATGACTTCCGGATTAAATGGAAGTGGTTCCATATCCTGATGCTGGTCGCGCCAATAGTCTAGTCCATATTGATAAGGACCGAGTTCCAGGTATTGATGTGCTTTTTCGTAATAAGGGTCAAGGTCTTCAAGACCTATAGGCCATCCGCTGTGAGGGACCCATGATCGCTTTTTGAAATCCACCGGATCGTAAGGGGCGCACAGCCCACCCCAATGTCCTGAAGTGCCACCGAAATAATGAAGTCTTGAGGAGCGTAGCGGGAAATAACGCTGCCCGGTATTATCGCCCGAATACAAGTCCTGAACCTTAGCGTCGTATTCAAAGCCACCCCCTTCGAGGAGTATAACTTTATAAGGGCTGTTAATCAGGTCTAATGCCATAGTGATACCGGCTATACCAGCCCCGACAATGCAAATATCACCCTGAATGAGTGAATTTTGTTCGATCTGCCTCGCATCGATATGCATATAATAGAATTTATTCGGATGAAAATGAAAGAATTGCACATTGGCGGGCTTCAGTACGACTCAACAACCAGCCATCGATCAAAACCGTTTGATCTGTTCTAAAATCATCGGACACCAATGCACTCAAATACTTCTTCTGTTCTTCAGTATTTCCCGAAAAGTTTTTTGATAACAGGCCAATGAGCGTATCCCTGTTATTTTCGCCAGACAGCTCCCTGTAAGTTAATCCCAGAGAAACCAGTTTTTCTCTACTGCATAGTTTCGACAACTCTTCGGGCTTCCAGGATGTTGTATCGGATGTCTTTTCTGCACAAGCCAATACAAAGTCTGACATTCCGATCAGTACAATGCCTTTACCAAGCGTCTGTGTAAAAATCCTTCTCTTCATTATTAATCAGTTAACTGAGAAGCAATTGACAATTTGGACATGCTTCCGAAAAAACACCCAAAATATCACCTTTTCAGCTTCTCAGGCACTAAAATATCTATCTGGCTTTAGCTATAAAGTTAGGACTATATGTCTTAATAAAGAAGTAATTGCTGGAAGGAATGAAACCCGGGCTAAAGGAAACAAAAAATCTATTTCAAAGGCTGATATTAATGTCGAATCTCACCCGATTATTGGTCTCCCTGAACACTCCGAGCGGAATTAGCTGTTCTACAAAAAACCATCGTGTTTGTACGTCGATATTTTTTGTGATCGCATAAGCTGCCATTAGTTCCAAACCTTTGTAGTTGGTGAGTCTTCCATCGAGGGATCCCTGAGAAGAATAATCCCATCTGGCCCAATCGTTTTGTGCTAAAAAGTCTACGGCCGCATATCGCTCCTGGTAATTATAGCTTGTCCTGAAAAACCAATGGCCCCGCTTATCCAGGTCACCGATTCGCATGCTCAGTGTCAGGCCTTTTTTCTGATCGACGAAGGCTGAGGGGATGGAATCGTTCTTACTGAGATTTTCTAGATTCTGATAATAATCCACTTCGAGGGTTAATCCATTCTTTGGCATCAGGTTCAATCTACTGCCGATATGAACAATAGAATAATCCAAGCGGAAGGTCTCGTTCCCATCGGGGATATTGGGCATTTGCCGGAAATAAAAGAAACCGGGAAAAATTGAAAGTCGATCCTGACCCCAACCCGACAATAGTTGAATACCCTGAATATAACTGTCCTTTGAGAAGCTGAGGCCGTCTGTTGCAAAAATAAAATGCCCGGTATTGACCCTCAAATGTTGCAATACCCCCGCTTTTACAGGCAGATCGATGCCCGCAGCCACCCCTTCAGGATAGACGTTGTCGCTCCAGAAGAGTTCATTTTGCCTTTCAAAGGGAAAGGTATTCTTGCCCAACCAGGCAGAGAAGCCTTTATAGGTAAATCCCGCATAAGCTCGTTCAAAAGAAACTGGTATTCCACTGAACTCATCTCCAAGTGTGATCTGCGGATCTTGTTGTTTTTTTGGATCCCCGGTCCGTAGTCGCAAACCTACTTCAATCCAGTTATGAGGACGGTATACAATCCCCGCCCTTGCACGGTATCTAAGCCTACTTCTATCTTCCAGATAACTACCATCAGGAGAACGGACCCGCCAATCTTGTTCTACCCGGAATCGGAAGTCGCCTTCGTATTCTATTTTCTGTTGCAAACTATCGCCCTGGGCCATTAACAATATTGGCAGCAACAATATCCCTATTATTAATGACGTCTGCCACCTCGGATTTAACCATTGATGGTCCGGAGTATTACTCCAAAACATGAATATTCTTTTCCTCACAGACCGTTTTTAGTTCGTTAGGCCATATCGATACTGTGACTTCACCCAGGTGTGCGGTTCTCAACAAATACATATAGGTGCGAGCCTGTCCAATACCACCGCCGATACTGAGTGGAATCTGATCGTTGAGAATCGCCTGGTGATAGGGGAGTTCCAGGAAATCTTTCTGTCCGGAAAGTTCCAGTTGGGCTATCAGACTTTCCTTGGTTACCCTAACACCCATCGAAGTCAGTTCATGACGTCTTTTTGTTACGGGGTTATATACCAGGATATCTCCATTTAAGCCGTGGTACTGCTCTCCGTTCTTCACTATGGTAGGTGTGATCCAATCATCGTAGTCGGCCGCTCGCATCTCATGCGGATAGCCGTCTTTGAGAACGGCTCCGATACCTATGATAAACACCGCGGGATATTTTTCCAAAAGCTTGTTTTCCCTTTCCTTTCGGGGCAGATCGGGGAACATATCCAGGATTTCCTCTGCATGTATAAAAGTAAGTTCCTCCGGAAAATCGGGATAACGAGGATCTGCTAATTCAGGAAAGTGCTGTCGTGCCATTATTCCGGCACCGCGAATTACAGACCATATTTTTCTAACAGTGTCTTTCAGATATTCCAGATTTCTGTCGGCCATTGAGATACGTTTTTCCCAATCCCATTGGTCAACATAGGAGGAATGATCATGATCCAGAAAATAGTCTTTTCGGATCGCCCGCATATCTGTATTGATACCCTGTCCTTCTTCGCACTCAAATTGTGCTAATGCCATTCTTTTCCATTTGGTAGCTGCCTGGACTACCTGGGCTTCTATACGCTTGTCTAATCCCAGTCCGGCTGGAAACTCAACCGGAGTCCTGGAACCATCCCGGTCGAGATAGTCGTTAACACCACTATCTTTGCTGACAATGAGTGGTACCTGCACCATCTGCAGGTTTAGGGCCTCCGCCAGGCCTTTTTCAATATATTCCTTCACCATATAAAGTGCTTTCATCCTTTTTAAAGGAGGTAAAAGTGCACTGTAGTCATCAGGTAAAATCCTGCTCACCTCTTCGTACGTGCTTATGCCAGGACCTGCCAGATCTGCTCGTTTATCTCTCATAGTGTGATGGTTTAATTTTAATCGGTCTTACGCCTCTGGAAAGACCACCTAAAATTAAATATTCCGGTTGCTGGAAAAGGTGATAAATCTCATGTTCTGCATTTACTTTTATGGGATTCTTCCCGAAAATTTAGCACAGCTTCAGATAAACTCAGACATGCCCGAAGAGTCTAGTTTATTTAGCAGTGCATCGGTGCTGAGGATAAGAGCGAATTCGCCCTGAAGGCTTGCCAGGGAGATACCATGTACAAGTTGAGCTTCATAATAACTACCATCCACACCAGTTTTCGAATAGGTTGCAGTGGCATCGGATATAAGTGTGGTTTTATAGCCGAGATCGGCAGCAGACCTCACGGTGGCAGATACACAATGGTCTGTGGTAAGGCCAACAACCACAACACCTGTAATGCCCTGACTTTTTAATGCCTCATTCAAAGCGGTCCCGACAAAGGCGCTGTTGGTGCTTTTGGTCATCACAGTTTCACCTTTTGCAGGAGCTACTTCATTCTTAATATGCTGGCCTGGTTTCCCCGGAAAAAGTGGCGACTCCGGATTTGTGGAACAGTGCTGAATATGGAAAAGCGGCCAGTTTTTGGAACGGAAATAATCAAGTATTTGTCGGCAATTAGACTCGGCCGCAGGATTATTACGGGTGCCACCCCAATATTCGGACTGGTTTAAACCTTCTTGGATATCTATCAGGAGTAAGGCGATCACCGGCTAGTCTATTTTATAAATTATCGGATTAAAGGCTTTGGAAGCTATCATCACCATGTCGCCTATATCGATTCCCTGCATTTCAGAGGGTTGTGCCACCACTTTAATCAGCTGGGAATGCACCAATACCGATACAATATATACAATGTCTTGTTTTTCAATTTTTTGCACTTCACCAACAAATCTGAATTTACCACTGATCTGCCGATTTACAAATATTTTATCTGGCGTTCCCTGTCTTACAATCCGGCCGTGGTCGATAACAATAACAAGGTCGGATAAGCTGGTGATCTCACTGATATCGTGGCTCACCATGATGGTAGTCAGATTGAATTCACGGTGAACCTTATACAAATAGTCCTGTAATTTTAGCCTGAATTTATAGTCCAGCGCCGCCAGGGGCTCATCGAGTAATAAGATCTCCGGTTGTTGAGCCAATGCCCTGGCCAGTGCTACGCGTTGTTGCTGCCCTCCGGAAAGCGTCTTGGGTTTGCGGTTGACAAGGCTTCCCAGTTCCATAAGTTCGAGTAGCTCATCGACCGAAATACCACCTTTTGCAGAGTGTCCATATTCCAGGTTTTCTCTGACACTCATATGAGGAAAGAGGGCATAGTCCTGAAATACATAACCAATCTGGCGTTTCTGAGGCCGCAGATTAATATTTCGTGTGGCATCATACCAGCTAAGATCGTTTACAATCAGGCTGCCTTTATCCGGTTTAAGCAAGCCTGCCAGCATACGAAGGGTAGATGTTTTACCTGCCCCGGAGGGGCCGTACAGCGTTACAAAACTTCCCTTCGGCACCTCTGTTTGCATATGGAGGACCATACTACCATCGGCAGTCTCAAGTTTTTTATGGAGATCGATATATATCATTTCCAAAACTGTTTTAGGTGTCCGCCATTTATTAGATAGACCAGTAAAAGAATGGCAAAAGTAATCACGAAGAGTACGATCGAGTAGAAATTTGCAGAGGCATAATTCAAGGCTTCGACTTCGTCGTATATGGCGATAGAGGCGACCTTAGTTTTACCGGGAATATTCCCACCAATCATCAGTACCACCCCGAATTCACCTACGGTGTGCGCAAACGCCAGAACGATACCTGTTAGCAGCGAAGTCTTGATATTGGGTAATTGTACCTTCCAAAGCGTTGTCCATTTAGATTTCCCCATCACATATGAAGCCTCGTTAAGACTTGGAGGCAAGGCTGCCAGGCCAGCCTGAATTGGATGTACCATAAATGGAAGGCTGTAGATCACCGATGCCAGTACAAGACCGCCAAAGGAGAATACGAGCTGAATGCCGAACCACCGATCGATGAAACTTCCAAAAGCATTACCGGGACTGAACGCGAGTAAAAAATAAAAACCGAGCACCGTTGGTGGCAGCACTAGAGGCATACTTACCAGAGTTGATATGACAGGCTTTAGTCTCGACCTTGAGTGTACCAGCCAGTAGGATAGTGGCAGGGAGACAATCAAAAGGACGAGCGTGGTTACCAGCGCCAATTGAAAGGTGAGGTATAATGGCTGTAAATCGGTCATTCTGAAAGCATTATTTCATTCTGTTTGATCATCACTGAAACCGGCTCCCCGATTTTTAACTCCATATCGTATTTGGACTCAGCAGGTATGATACTGATCACTAAACCCGCCTCAGTTTTTACAGATACTTCACAAAGAAGTTTACCCTCTTTGATATTTAGGATGGTTCCCCGGATCTTGTTTTGCAGGCTGGTAGTATTCTCCTTGCCCTTTGCCAGTATTACTTCGGTCTCTTTAAAAACCACAGCACGTTTTATTCCAATACGCAGGTAGGAAGCCGAAGTAGGTGTATCAATCACCAGACATTTCAACTTAGTATCGGCTCCCAGGGATATTGTTACCTGTGAAAGTCCGTTATCTTCAACTATACCAATAATTTCACCTTCCAACCTATTCATACTTCGAATATCCGAAATCTTCGAGGATCTTTGCAGCTTCATCAGACAAAAGATAGGAGTAGAATTTTTCCGCTGCCGTATTTCCCCCCCCATTCCGACTTATCAGTATTACACCCTGTTCTATTGGGTCGTACTCTTCCTGCGGCACAAGTACCCAATTTCCAATTCCTCTAAGATGATTTGCTTTTACAACAGAGAGTGCCGTAAACCCCCCACTGACCGCTTTGGTGCTGATAAACTGATTGGTTTGAGAAATACTTTCGCCGTAAACCAGCTTATGTTCTATACTATCGAGCCACCGCCTGTTCTCTAAAAACTGAATAGCCGCCGCACCATAAGGGGCAGTCTGCGGATTTGCCAAGGCAATCTTCTCGACCGATGGATCGAGGACCATATCAATTTTTGGATCAATTGTGGGCTCCGTGTTCAGGAGAACCAAATACCCATAAGCATAAATTTCAGGCTCTTTAGTTGCCATCCCCCGGTTAAAAATATATTCCGGGTATTTCATATCAGCGGCCAGGAAAATATCGAAGGGGGCACCTTCTACGATCTGGGCCGTAAGTTTTCCCGAAGAACCGATGACCAGTTCGCATTCCAAACCGGTTTTCTCTGTGAACCGGGCAGCGATCTCACGTATTGCAAACTGCATATTTGCGGCCGCTGCAACGGTGATTTTTTGTTTTTCGCTCTTCCCGCAACTCAACACCATCATTCCGGCCATCAAACACAGCGCCAATGATTTTTTAAACGTTAAGGCATTATAAGAGGCTGTAATTACCATAAGATTCAAAATTGCGGGATGATTTTTATTCACATCATATTATTTTAAAGTAAATGCCAAATATCGATCCCCGGAAGGGGTTCCCATTTTACCACCACCACAGGCAATGATAACATACTGCTGTCCGTCTACTTCGTAAGTTGCCGGAGTGGCATATCCACCCGCCGGAAGATCGGTTTCCCATAGCTGTTCTCCGGTGACCATGTTAAAAGCCCTGAATTTTTCATCTTTCGTGGCCGCAATAAAAAGGACGCCCCCTGCAGTAATCACAGGGCCGCCATAATTCTCCGTACCGCTTACC
>JBDNAQ010000149.1:0-6963 GCA_039768345.1 Flavobacteriaceae bacterium | reverse complement strand
GGTGAAAAATATGTTTATTGCAATACGGGATTTACATTGCTGGCCGAAGTAGTTTCGCGGGTATCGGGTTTCTCCTTTCCAAAATTCACCCAAAAGAGAATATTCGAACCGCTTAAAATGGAGAGGACTTTATTTTATGATGACCATGAGAAGGTGGTGAAAGACCGGGCCTACTCCTATAGAAAGGCAGAGGGCATCTATAAAAAAAGCCGACTGAACTATGCCAATGCCGGCGCGACAAGTCTTTTTACCACGGTGGAAGACCTTGCGCGATGGGCGCTGAATTTTCAAGATCCCAAAGTGGGTAATCAGGCTATTATCGATCAGATGAATACCCTGGCAGTACTCAACAACGGAGAGACTTTTGGAGGGGCATATGGGCAGTTTATCGGAACTTATAAAGGCCATCAGCAGATTCAACACGGCGGTGCCGATGCTGGTTACAGGTCTTACCTTGCCCGTTTTCCTAAAGATGACTTTGCGGTGGTCACCTTGAGTAACTATGCCAATTCCAATCCAAGAAGCCTGGCATTGCAGGTGGCAGATCTATACCTGGAGGATGAGAATGAAGCAGAGGAGGAAGAGAGAAAACCCAGCGTATATAAAAGTTTGTCTCCAGAGCACCTCAGGCAGTTCGAAGGTCACTATTGGAACCAGGAAGATGAACTCTCCAGGCAAATTATGCTGGAGAAAGATACACTGAGATATATACGTGGCGAAAACAACAAAACAGCAATTGTTCCTACCGATTTTAATAAGTTTGAAATGCACAATGTGGGCTCATTTGTAACGGTCGAATTCACCAATGAAAATAATAAACGAGGAATGAAGGTTGTTGAGGATAATGGGAGCCAGTATCAGTTCGACAAGTATAAACCTATAGATCCTTCTACAGTGAATATGAGTTCATACGAGGGAACTTATTTCTGCCCGGAATTGATGACCGAATATCAAATCATTTTTAATAATGGTAAGCTACTGGCGAGACATTTTCGATTGGGTGACATAGCTCTAAAAATTGTCAGGGAAGACCGGATGGACGCCCCTGGTGGGATCAAAATCCACATGCAAAGATCCGAAAACGGAAAAGTGAATGGTATGAAGGTGAGTACAGGCCGGGTATATGATCTTTGGTTCGGGAAGAAATAAAAAAACCGCAACATTTGTTGCGGTTTCAATTCGATTTCTTTGTTGATGTTATTTTATTAGTTACCTCCTGCAGCAACAGTGGTATGATCACAGCTATAAAGCGCATCTGAGGCGGCGTATACAGCAGCATCGGCAGATTTTTGAGCTTCCTTCGCTGCGTCGAGCGACTTTCTCATAAAATAACGTACATCGCCAAGGTTCCTGGCACCACTGGCTTTTTTAGCATTGGTATAGGCTTCATCGGCAAAGTCTCTGGTATCGATCGCATGTCGTTCTGCATCAATCGCATAACTCTTTACATCATCTTTACCACAACTGCCCGAATAGTGCTGTGCTTCAGCAGCCATATTAACAGCTTCATACGCCGAACCCAGTACTTCACCCGCAAAAATCTGCGCCTTTCTGGCCTGTGCACGGGCGGCACTGTAATTAGCTGCGAAAGCAGCGCTTTCGGCAAAGGATTCTACCTGTCCGACGATCTTTTGCACTTCTTCTGCATGTTGTTTAACACCGATTATTTCACTCTGGAAAATATCACATTGCCCAAAGATTGTCATCGGTGCAATAACAGCTAAAGAAACTGTTAAAAGGAATAATTTAAGTCTTGGTTGTTTCATAGGGGAAATTTTATATACACCTAATTAAACAATAATAATTGAATTAAGTTTTAGTGTTTTGGACAAACCGTCAGAAAATAAGACAAGTGGTTGCTAAAATATAATAAAACAGAAAATTCCTGCATTAATTGCCTATCGTTCTAAAATTCAGCTCGATAAGATGTTTAAAAAACAGGCTGAAGAGATGTTCGGATCGTCATTAAATGATTATGAGCGTAAAATTATTATTGTTTTAAGGCAACAATTTCGACCCGAAACTGAAGAAAGATGCGGATTTAAATTGTCGGATTCTTGCATAGGCAGTGCAGTGAACAAGATTACTTTGTACACGGATCAGGTTCCGGTGCCTGAACCAACCTTGGTAAACTCTCTGTAATATGAAACCAGGAAACGATCCGATACATAACCTCGAAAACCTGATCCATAAAAACAGGATCAAGGGCCCTTCGCTATATCTCAGCGTTCTGGGAGTTATAGTGGCGGTCCTGATCATGTTACCCCGGATCAGCATTGATATCACAAGTCAAAGCAGGGGAATGATCCGCCCGGAATCGGAAAGTATAGCAATTACCTCTGCAGTGGGGGGTAATCTGAGCTACTTCGACATGGACAATAATCAACCGGTACGCAAAGGCGACACACTATTGACAATTTCGGTTGATGATATTATCAATGAAATTGCTCAAATCGATTCGATGAGGCTGATCAATAGTCGCCTAAAAGATGATTATACTGCTTTGCTTCAAACCAGTTACAGCCAGGTAGGGACTACAACCGTAAGAGAAGAACTAAGAGCTTATCTTACGGAGAAAGCCATGCTGGAAAATGAATTGAAATCGGCGCGCCTGCGGTTTAACAGATATAAGAAACTTCATTCGAATCATGTAATCGCACTGTCAGAATTCGAAAAGTACGAACAACAACTCACACGGGCTTCAAAGACCCTGAGACTATTTGTACAGAAACAACGGCTAGCCTGGGAAAGAGAAAAACAACGGCTGGCAGAAAAACTCAAGCAAGGCAATATTCGATCCTCCTTTTTGTCTTCAAGCTTGAAAGATCATTACCTGATCGCTCCTGTGGATGGTGTTCTGGAGCAAGTCCGGGGATTGGAGATCGGCGCCGTGTTACGACCTTCGGAGCAGGTGGGTGTTATCTCACCTGACGGAGAGTTGATTGCTGAAAATGTCGTCCTGCCCAGGGATATAGGCTGGATAAAAGTAGGACAACCGGTCCGCTTTCAACTCGATGCCTTTCCGCATCAGGATTGGGGTTGGCTTGAAGGATACGTAAAGGAAATTGATAAGAACATCACACTCAACAATAACCAGGCGTATTTCAGGGTTTTCTGCGGATTTAAGAATACCAGTCTTGTCTTACCCAACGGGTATAAAGCAGAGATATCGAAAGGGATGACGTTGACGACGAGTTATTTTATCATTAGACGAAACATATACTCGCTGATCTTCGACAAGTTGGAGGATTGGCTTAACCCAAGGAAACTAAAAACCGCAGTTGCAGAAAACTTAAACCGGTGAATGAATTTCCGGAATGTAAAACAGCACGATGGAAACGATTGCGGACCAGCCTGTCTGGCCTCGGTGGCCCGTCATTTTAGGCTTAAGGTTCCCATCGCCCGTATTCGTCAAATGGCCGGAACCGATGGTCAGGGTACTAGTCTGTTAGGTCTTGTAGAGGCGGCTGAAAAAATAGGCCTTAGCGCCAAAGGAGTACAAAGCAATAAAGAGTATTTAACCAAATTGCCTCTGCCTGCAATTGCTCATGTTTCACTTCAAACCACCCACAGCTTTCACTATGTAGTACTGTACAGTATCGGAAGGAAAAGGCTGCGGTTGATGGACCCGGCCTTTGGCAGGATGCAAAGTTGTACTATTGAGGATTTTCAGGCTCGCTGGACCGGGGTGGTTGTTTTGTTGGCCCCAAAGCCAGATTATAAACCACTTCTGGAAATTCAGGGCCCGCTGCAGAGATTTTGGCTATTGGTAAGCCCGCACAAAAAGGTTTTCCTCCAGGTACTATTCGGGGCGTTGGTCTATTCGCTCCTGGGCTTAGGGATCTCGGTCTATGTGCAGAAAATAGTAGATCATGTCCTGATCAACTCCAACAGGAATCTTTTGAATCTTCTGAGTCTGATTATGATAGGAGTTATTTTGTTACAGTCATATATCGGGTTAAAGAGGCGGATCTTTGTATTAAAAACCGGACAGTTGATCGATGCAAGATTGATCCTGGGATATTACCAGCATCTGTTGCGGTTGCCTCAGCGCTTTTTTGATACGATGCAGGTGGGTGAGATCATCTCCAGGATCAACGATGCGGTAAAAATCCGGGCTTTTATCAATAATACTGCTATCGATATGCTGGTGAACCTGCTTATTGTAGTATTTGCTTTTTTATTGATGTTCACATATTCCTGGCGACTTGCTTTACTTGTATTGCTGATAATTCCGGTTTATATGGCGATTTACCTGTTGCTGAACCATGTCAATAAGAAGGTGGAACGCAAGCTGATGGAAGATTCTGCCAGGCTCGAAAGTCAGCTTGTGGAAAGCGTCACCCATATCAGGACGGTGAAAGCGTTCGGAATGGAATCTTTTACAGCCGGGAAGACCGAAAATCGTTTTGTCGCTTTGTTATTCACCTTTTACCGATCTTCCATAAACGATATCCTCGCTACCGATGCCACCCGATTCCTGGCTTCATTTTTTCTGGTATTGCTGCTGTGGACAGGATCGGGCTATGTTCTGGAAGGCGAGATCACGGCTGGCGAACTCCTGTCTTTTTATGCGCTGACAAGCTATTTTAGTCAGCCACTGCTGGCGCTCATCGGGGCTAATAAGACAATTCAAAATGCTTTGATCGCGGCAGACCGGCTGTTCGAGATTATGGATCTTGAGCGCGAACACAGGGGAAGCCAACTTGCACTAAGCAAAGAAAACTTTGGAGATATCTGCTTTGAGAATATCGGGTTTCGATATGGCAGTCGGGTCGAGCTGTTCAAAAATTTCAACGCATGTATAAGGCAGGGTGAAATTACAGCGGTGGTAGGGGAGAGCGGAAGTGGCAAGAGCACTTTGGTGAGCTTGTTGATGCAACTTTATCCTCTAAATGAAGGACGCATAAAGATAGGTTCTATCGATTTGTCGATAGCAGACAAGTTGAGTCTAAGGCGATCAATCGGAGTGGTCCCCCAAAATGTTGAACTTTTCAATGGCAGTATTCTGGATAATATCGTGCTGGGTGAAACCCCCGATTTACAAAGGATCATGAAACTGTTTGAAGAATTGGGTATAGATGAATTTATAAGACATATGTCCGGAGGATACAATACTGATATCAGCGAGAACGGGGCAGGGCTTTCAGGCGGACAAAAACAGCGGATTGCCATTGCAAGAGCTTTGTACCGGTTGCCGGAAATATTGATCCTGGATGAGGCTACTGCTGGGTTGGACTCTAAAGCAGAACATATGGTACAAGGGGTTATCGGCCGATTTGCATCTAGTGGCAGAACGGTGATTATGATCTCTCATCAGTTGAATAACACCATTATGGCAGATCAGATCCTGGTTTTAAAGCAAGGCAGACTGGTGGAAAAAGGCACTCATCAGGCACTGCTTATGCTTAGGGGTACTTATTACGATCTTTGGGAGAGTCAGAAGATTAAGAACTAATTATCAACCATTTATACTTTAAATTATCATTGATATCTTGTAGTATTAATTGCTTATTTCAGACTGGTTTCATACATTTAGGTAATTCCTCCTCTAACTTTTAATCGCAATAATGAAAAATTTAGCCTGGGTTTTGGCTCTTGCGCTCCTGCTTTGTTCCTGCAGGAAAGACAAGGATGAAGATTACGATTCCATTGCCCAAACCGATCGAATCCAAATGGAAGATTGCTCGCTGATCTCATAGAGGGTTGCTTTATTTTAAAGAATTTTATTATCGCCAATCAGCTGGCGACGGGGATGTCTTTTTTGTTTTGTTTGATACTAACATGAAAACATTATTTTTGGAGACTTACCTATCCCTATGAAAACTCATTTTCACTTATTGATCGTTATGCTAATGCTTTGCTGGGCTTGTAGCGATCCACCGACAGCAGAACAGATACTGAAAAAGAGCATTGCGTACCACGATCCTGGAGGTCGGTGGCCGGTTTTTGAGGATTCGCTGGAAATTTTGCTGGAAACCCCCGATGCTACCACCCGTCTGAGTACGATATATATCGATAATCAATCGGGGTCATTTTATGTGAAGGCCAACAGGGATAGCAATACTGTTGAATATGGGCTTGGTAAAGACAGTTGCCTGGTAAAATGGAATGGGAGAAGTGATTTCTCATTAGCTGAGGCCGAAGAAAATGGTTTAAACTGCGAGCGGGCAGAGATGTATAGAAACTATTATACCTATCTCTATGGACTGCCGATGAAACTCAAGGATCCGGGAACCCAACTCAACGAACGGGTAGAGCTAAGGAAATTTAAAGGGAAGGAGTATTCGGTTTTACGGGTCGATTATGATGCTGAGGTAGGTACTGATATCTGGTATTTTTATTTTGACCCGCATACCTACGCAATGGAGGTTTACCAGTTCTACCGTTCGGATGAAAACGGACAGCTCAAAGAAGATACTGGTGAATATATACTCCTGAGCGGGGAAGAGGAAATCGGTGGAATCCGGATGCCTAAAACCAGGGCCTGGTACTACAATAAGGATGATAAATTTTTAGGAACGGATATATTAAAATAGTAATTCCACTATGGTGGATGTTCCTTAATTAATTTCAATTAGGTCCAAATGACAGATGGCAAGAAAGACAATTTGAATTTCCTCCTCTATGGAGCAAACGGCTATACCGGCCAGCTCATCACCCGATATGCCATGGAGGCAGGCCTTACACCTATCCTGGCAGGTCGAAACCAAGAGGCTATTCAATCCCTGGCAGCAGCAAATGATCTGGAATACAGGATCTTTGATCTTGATGATCGTGATGAAGTTGACAGGGCACTGGAAGGGATTAAGTTAGTACTACATGCGGCCGGTCCATTTATATATACGGCAAAACCGATGATCAAGGCCTGTATTAAAAATGGGGTACACTATCTTGATATCACCGGGGAGATAGCCATATTTGAGATGGCATCACGATTTGACCAAAAAGCTAAAGCAAAAG
>JBDNAQ010000148.1:0-17401 GCA_039768345.1 Flavobacteriaceae bacterium | reverse complement strand
GTCATGATGATCTGATCGAGGCCAAAGGGCGTTATCATCATCTGTTCACTTATCAGGCAAGGATTTAATCGGTACTGGTGAGCATATCTTGGCCGATATCCTGGATATAATCAGTGTAGTAATCTAGTCGATATTGATGACACTTTCGATTTGAGGCGCATGTTTTTTGATTGTCATTTCCACACCGCTTTTTAATGTCATCTGATTAACCGAACAACCAACACAATTACCTTCCAACCGGACTTTCACGCTATTATTATCGAACGAGATAAGTGATATATCACCACCATCGCTTTGCAGGAAAGGACGAATCTCATCCAGCGCTTTTTCAATATTCGTTCTCAATTCTTCCGGATTCATATACTTCATTTTTTTACCGCAGAACAACCCGCCATAGTGGTTATCTTTATCGCTTCGGTTGGGGGTAAATTATCATTGCGTCTAACAAGTTCTTCGACCACTTTTTTAGTGAGACTATCAAAGGCTGCTTCGACCACTGTTGCGGTCTGCATTGCGGCAGGTCTTCCTACATCGCCGGCTTCACGTATACTTTGAATCAATGGGATCTCTCCCAAGAAAGGCACTTCCAGGTCCTCAGCGAGGTTTTTTGCTCCTTCCTTACCAAATATATAGTATTTTTTATCCGGTAATTCATCAGGTGTGAAATAAGCCATGTTTTCAACGATCCCAAGAACGGGTACATTGATCGATTCCTGTTGGAACATGGCAACACCCTTACGGGCATCGGAAAGGGCCACTTCTTGCGGGGTGCTTACCACCACCGCTCCTGTAATGGGCATGGCCTGCATGATACTCAAATGTATGTCACCGGTTCCGGGGGGTAGATCGACCAGCATGAAATCCAGATCTGACCAATGCGCATCAAAGATTAGCTGGTTTAGGGCTTTGGCAGCCATCGGGCCTCTCCAGATAACCGCCTGATTGGGTTCTGTAAAGAATCCTATTGACAATACTTTAACTCCGTAGTTTTCAACTGGTCTCATCTTGGACCTCCCATCAATGTTAGTCGCAAGAGGTTTTTCATGTGTAACATCGAACATCAACGGCATAGACGGCCCGTATATATCGGCATCCAGGAGTCCTACTTTGAAACCCATTTTGGCCAGGGTCACCGCCAGATTGGCCGTGATGGTAGATTTTCCCACCCCGCCTTTACCCGAAGCCACGGCAATAATATTCTGGATTCCCGGTATGGGTTTCCCTTTGATCTCATTTACCTTTGGTTTAGCGGAGGCTTCTACTTTTACATTGATCGTAATTTTCGCTTTCTCATATACCTCCCGGTGGATGGTTTTCAGGATCTCAACTTCTGTCTTCTTGCGTGCCTGAAGACTGGGATTATTGATGGTGATATCGATTACGACCTCATCACCAAATACCTGAATATTATTCACAGCGCCGCTTTCAATCATATTTTGTCCTTCACCGGGTACGGTGATCGTCTCAAGGGCTTTTATTATGTCGGTCTTTGCCAGTTTCATAATGAGAAATTCAACCAAATATATTAAGGTTCAAAGATAGGGTTTTACAGCCGAAATAGTTTCGAAGCCTAATTGAAATGTACTATTGAAAGATAGTGCTTTCGAATAGTGACATATTCCAAATGCAGGGCAACTTATAAGAGATTATGGTTCAATTCGGTAGAGGGGTCCCAGAAGTGCTTTTGAAAATCTACCACCTGGTCGTCTATTACCTCGATGCCTTCATTCTCTAAGAGTTGTTGCATAAGATGAGTTCCCCCAAAATGGTGCTTCCCACTGAGAAGGCCCTTTCGATTAACAACCCTGTGTGCGGGAACATCTCCGTTCTTTATAGATCCGTTCATAGCCCATCCTACCATTCTTGCGCTTCGGCCGGTTCCCAAATACCTTGCAATGGCTCCATAGGAAGTAACCTTCCCATATGGAATCTGCCGGGCTACTTCATAGACTTTATCAAAAAAACTCTGATCCTTCATCCTAATCAATTATAAAAGATACGAATAATGGTGATGGTGAGGAGTACAAGCATCAAAAAGCTTAATATGTAGTTCGAATTCTTAGAAAACCGGTCGGTCTTTGCCTCAAGCTTATTGAAATAAATAGTATAGAGATATAGTACGGTAAAAGAACCGCAGCCTGCGGCAAAAACAAAGGTCAATATATCCCATTTCTCAAATTTTATCCACCCGCTTGCGTTCCACATGGCATTCAACCCTGCGTAGTAGGGAATAGTGAGCAGGTTGAGTGAAGCTAAGAGCATTCCCTTGAAAAAGCTGTTCTTCTTACTCACCTTCACCATCCGGATATTCTTCACCTTGTTCTTCTTGGCAGAAATGAAGAAAAAAACCGCGAAGAAAGCAAAAACCAAAAGAGCGATTTTAAGTAGAAGGTCGATTACTTCAGGATTGCGATATAGGAATTTTGAGATCAGCACCGCGATATAGGCCTGTGTCATGATAATCACAACCACTCCCAGGCTGAATATAATCCCATTCAATTTCCCTTTATCCACACTTGTTTTGGCCGCATTCATATTTAGTAGGCCAGGAGGCATGGTTGCCATAAAAGCTGCGGAATAGGTGACAAAAAATAAAATTATTAAATGTGCCATCGATTAATTTAGCCTAAATCTAATATAAGTAATGCGTTTCCCGGATTCCAAATACTGGGATTCATAAAAGGTCTGTATTTCCAGGACTTCATCGGGGCTTCCTTCATTCCGATATACGTCGTGATTGGCATACAGGATTTCATGACCAAGCCCCTGGAGCAAACCTATGGTATAACCATGAAGGAATTCGCTATCTGTTTTAAGGTGAACCACCCCCTGGTCTGACATAATACGATGGTACATTTTTAAAAATTCCGTGTTGGTCATTCTATGCTTGGTCCGTTTGTACTTGATCTGTGGATCGGGAAAGGTAATCCAAATTTCTGCGATTTCATTTTCTGCGAAAAGTCGGTCGATGAGTTCAATCTGCGTTCTGAGGAATAATACATTCTTCATGCGGTTTTCAGTCGCCGTCTTGGCCCCTCTCCAAAGCCTTGCACCCTTAATATCGATTCCGATGTAGTTTTTATCAGGATTTCGCTCGGCAAGTCCAATGGTATATTCGCCTTTTCCGCAGCCCAATTCGAGTACGATTGGATTCTTATTGCCAAATCGTTCTTGCCAGTTTCCACAAAGACCCGCTTCTCCCTTTAGTACCTGGTCCCTGCCGGGTTCGATTACATTTTCAAAAGATTGAATTTCGCGAAATCTGCGCAATTTCTTTTTGCTTCCCACAAGGCTGATCATTTCTTTCTATTAGCAAAACTAACTAAATCTTTTATTCTCCCCCCTTAGAAGTACTCGCCTTTTCGAGTGTAAAGGAGAACTCCGAACCCACCCCCGGTACGCTTTCCACATAGATCTTTTCCCCATGGGCTTCAATGATGTGTTTTACGATAGAGAGTCCCAGTCCTGAGCCACCTTCTTCGCGACTCCCGCTTTTATCCACCCGGTAAAAACGTTCAAATATCCTTGGTATATGTTCCTCTGGGATGCCTTCACCATTATCTGTGATCCTAATGATGACTTTATTCTTGATCAGGTTTTCTACACTTACCTCCGTTGTACCATCAGTATGGCCATATTTAATTGAGTTCACAATAAGGTTCGAGATCACTTGTTGAATCTTTTCTCTATCGGCGTTTACCATGATAGGGGAATTATAGGTCATATCAAAAGTGAGGCTTACGCCCTTTTTTGATGCTTTGATCTCGAGCAAATCAAAGACTGCCTGAACGAGCTCGATAATGTCAAACTCTCCATAATCCAGATTGAGGTCACCAATCTCGAGTTTAGTGATAAGGTCAAGGTCCTTTACAATATAAATAAGACGCTCCACTCCTTTTTTGGCCCGTTGAAGGTATTTTTTTCTGACGGTTTTATCTTCCAGTGCACCATCGAGAAGAGTCAGGATATAACCCTGAACGGTAAAAAGAGGGGTCTTCAGTTCATGAGCCACATTGCCCAAAAAATCCTTTCTATAGGCTTCTCTAATTTTCAACGTGTCAATTTCGATTTTTTTGTCTTTGGCAAACCTCTCGATCTCGGCTGTCAGCGTCTTCATATCTGTGGTAACCGGTCCCAAGGGAAAATCAGTCGATTCCAGCAGGGACACATCGTCATATATCCTTTTCATTCGACGGTATATATATTTTTCAACCCGAATCTGGATCACCAGGAAGGAAATACCAAAAATCAGTAGTACAATAAAAATAAAGAGTAGACCATATTCGTCAATCTGCCTGGTGTACCACAAAAAAACTCCAAAAAAAATGGTAAGTGTCGCAGTGATTAATAAAGAGGAGCGAAGGGCAAACTTATAGGACTTCTTTAACCTTGTGCCCATTATAATACGAACTTATACCCCACGCCCTTGACGGTTTTAAAATGATCGTCCCCGATCTTTTCGCGAAGTTTTCTGATATGCACATCGATCGTACGGCCGCCAACCACTACTTCCTGCCCCCAGACTTTGTCCAGTATCACTTCTCTTTTAAAGACCTTGTCGGGTTTTGAGGCCAGTAGTGCAAGTAATTCAAATTCCTTTCGTGGCAGGAATATTTCATCTCCCTTATTGATTACTTTGTATTCTTCCCGGTTGATAATGATATTCCCAACTTTCACTACTTCTTCAGACTGGGCCGTATCCTCCTTAAGTCTTCGGAGCAATGCTTTTATCTTGCTCACCAGGACTTTAGGCTTAATGGGTTTGGTGATATAATCATCGGCTCCCGCATCGAATCCAGCAACCTGTGAATAATCTTCGGCTCTGGCGGTTAAAAAGGCGATCAGGGTATTTTCTAACCCTCTAGTATTTCGGATAATCTCGCAGGCTTCCATCCCGTCCATTTCGGGCATCATTACATCGAGAATTATCAAATGCGGTTTTTTCTTTTTGGCCTTCGCTACACCTTCCGTACCATTTTTTGCCGTGAAAACCTGATATCCCTGAGTGGATAGATTGTATTTCAGAATCTCCAGGATATCTGGCTCGTCATCAACCAAAAGAATTTTTATCTCGTTCTTTTTCATCTTGCAAATTTGGTGGAATTATAACCGGATTAATAATCCTGTAATACAGGCCTCATCTGTTCTCTTCCCCTGCTAACAAATATAATATTATTGGCAAGAAAAGGTATTGCTTAAAGAGATTTCATAACAATATAGGGACATTTTTTCTGTATCTTATATGCAGCAGAAATCGATCTGATTCGCGACAAAGACTCTTTGAGTGATTTATCGAAGAAGCCGACCTATAAACCAAGAATCCTGATCGGGCCAGAGGCCAGATGTTAAAGCTGAACGTATTTTAACGAAAATGCAGATTTTAACGCAGTTGTCCGCTGATCGGAGCGCCTAAAATTTCTATATTTGTTTAGAACCAATGCAGATAGATATTGAATGAAGCACTTTTACCCTATAATCTTCTTTTTTGTTATTGCCGCAGGATATAGTCAGACGAAGCTGAATACCGAAGGTGGTATTGAGGGTTTTTCACTATATCCCAATCCTGTGACACAGGGTAAGGTATATATTACCACAGAGCATAACGCACCGAAAAAGATAATGATCTTTGATGTTTTCGGTAACCCGATCATGGAGACAACCATATTAGGAAAGGAACTCAACCTTTCCGATCTCGACACCGGTGTTTATGTCCTTAGAGTCTTCGAAGCCAATAAAGTGGCCACTCGTAAACTGATCATTAAATAGCCTTTTTCTAGTTGGCATCCACTCATTATGCCGAAATTTTCCCTTTTTACTATCGATGAAATGCAAAAATCGTCGATCAACTGAACAAGTATAGCATTTTACCTACAAAATTCTGTTTTTGACAACAATTCTTGTGTCTCCAGGTGATTTGAGAGTATATTTACAGTGTTGATCCCAAATCAATTTACATGAAATACCTCTACTTGATCCTACTAACGGGCTTCTCCCTGGTTCTAAGTGGACAGGAAAAACCTAACCAACCCACTGCAAATACCACCAAGGATTCGATAGAGTTTGATCTCTATCCTAATCCTGCTGTCCAGGACGTGGTCTATGTTACTACCAAACATAACTCAGGCAAGGATATTACGGTATATGATATTTTCGGTAAGGTTGTCCTGAGGGATAGAATCACTGCTAATCAATTGAATATATCCAGGCTTGTTCCCGGTGTATATTTTCTGCAGGTCGATGAAAACAATAAATCGATGACCCGTAAACTTGTAGTGAAATAACAATTTACATCCTTATAGTACGTCTGGCCCTTTCGGGGCTTTTTTTATTTCCTAAATTTGATCTTTAATGGAAGCCAGGCGGATATTCGAGATCAGTACAGAAGAGGAATTCCTGTCAACATGCCTCGAAGTCTTTGCTTTTCAATTCAATAAATCGTTAGTATACAGGGAGTTTTGCGAATATGTCGGTAAAAATCCGGCTTTGGTGAACCGATTGGAAGACATCCCATTTCTACCCGTTGAACTGTTCAAGATCAGGGAGATAAAAACAAAGTCGAGCTTACATCAAGTATGCTTTAGAAGCAGTGGAACTACTGGCAGCCAGGTGAGCACTCATTATGTTGCCGACCCACAGATCTATCAAAATAGTTTTCTGAGGGGTTTTAAAAAATTCTATGGTCCCATAAGCGATTACTGCGTGCTGGCCCTGCTTCCTTCTTATATGGAGCGACAAGACTCCTCTTTAATCTACATGGTTCAGGAACTTGTTAAGCAAACCGGGCATCCCCAAAGTGGCTTTTACCTCGATGATTATGAGCTTCTTGCCCGTACGCTCGAAAAACTTGATAAGCAAGGGAAACCAGTTCTTCTGTTCGGTGTTTCATTTGCCCTTATCGATTTAGCAAACCGTTATCCTATGAGGCTCACGAATACCATTGTTATGGAAACCGGTGGGATGAAGGGTCGTCGTAAAGAGATGATACGGACCGAACTGCATGAGTATCTTAAAAAAAGTTGGGGGCTGGACCAAATTCATTCAGAATATGGCATGACAGAATTGCTTTCTCAGGCTTATGCCCGAAGATCCGGAATATTTCATACTCCAAATTGGATGCGGGTATTGATCAGGGACACAGAAGATCCGTTTACTTTTCTCCCGGAAGGTCATACAGGTGGTATCAACGTTATTGATCTGGCTAATCTATATTCCTGTTCTTTTATCGCTACCCAAGATCTGGGCAAACTTCACCCTGATGGTGGATTTGAAGTATTGGGGAGATTCGATCACTCTGATTTAAGGGGCTGTAATCTAATGCTAGTTTAGATTTTTTTCAGAACCTCATTGCCCGGGTGTTTTACCTTTGGTTGTAAGTTCACGCTCTGTACCCATAAGGCGATCCCAGAAGGTAAAGTACAAGCCATAATTATAGAGAAATTTCCGATGATGTACATCATGATGAGTTGCCCCGATTATAAGATTTCCCACCCATTTACCATATTTGCCTTTTGGATATATTTCAACACCGGCATGGTTTATTGTAGCCGAAATAGTCATGATGATCAAAATTGCAAGCAAGGCATAAACATGCAAGGGCAGCCATAAAATGATCAAAGGGATGATAACCGCCTGTAAAAGAGTTTCCAATGGATGGAAAGAGAAAGATGTCCAGACCGAAGTTTGTACACTGTTATGATGCACCTTGTGAAAATAGCGGTAGACCTTTGGTTTATGCATCCAGCGGTGAACCCAATAATAATATGTATCCTGGATAAAAAGGACGAGAAAAACACTTAGGGGGATATACCATAGGGGATATAAACTGAGATCCTCGTAGACAGCGGTGTAACCCTTATACCACAACCAGTAGGTGCCTATACCAAAGACCGCAAAGATCACTCCACTCAAGACAGAATAAGAGATTTCAGAACGGATTTGTTTAGCACTGACCGGATTGGTATCGAGGATCCGAGAAAGCAATCGCTTCCTAAGAAGTACAAAAGTGGTGTAATAATAGGCGCCCGAAAAAATAAAATAGCGAATAACGATGATCAGAAAAAGTACAGACACCATAACTATGGTGGTAACGAGATCGAAGTTTAATTCTTGCATATCTGATCGGTTCAGGCCGAAGTTTACGGCCATATAATAGTGGAGTCTATTGAAGCAGTTTGTTTAAACTATCAATCCTCCACAATCATTATATAATAATTCTTTTTGCCTCTTTGTAACAGTATATACTGGTTATTGATCAGGTCTTCCTCAGTAATACGACGGTCCTCACCAACTTTTTCCTTATTTACGGAGATGGAATGCTGTTTAAGCTCTCTTCTGGCCTCACCATTAGAGCTCAGAAATCCAGTCCTCGCCGCCAGGGCCGCTATCATATCCATTCCGTCTGCAAGCTCTTTCCTGCCGATCTGAGCCTGCGGCACACCTTCGAACACCTCGAAGAAAGTATCGGAATCCAGGCTTTTAATCGCTTCTGAGGTCGACTTGCCAAAGAGTATATCGCTGGCTTTTAGGACCCGCTGATAATCTGCCTCTGAGTGCACCATAGTCGTAAGCTCCTTTGCTAATTCTTTCTGAAGCGTTCTCAGGTGCGGTGCTTCACTGTGTTTTACGACCAGTGATTCGATTTCTTCCCGGGAAAGAAATGTAAATATTTTTATATACTTCTCAGCATCTTCATCTGAGGTGTTTAACCAGTACTGATAGAATTTATATGGAGTAGTCCGATGCGCATCGAGCCAGATATTTCCTTCGGCGGTTTTGCCAAACTTTGTACCATCGGCCTTGGTGATCAACGGACAAGTAAGGGCAAATCCTTTGCCTCCATCTATGCGCCTTATCAGTTCCGTCCCCGTAGTGATATTACCCCATTGGTCGCTTCCGCCCATTTGTAAACTACATTGAAAATGTCTGAACAAATGAAGGAAATCGTACCCTTGTACCAGTTGATAGGTAAATTCGGTAAAGGACATACCCTCGCTGGCATCAGAAGAAACTCTTTTTTTTACGGAGTCCTTGGCCATCATATAGTTCACCGTGATGTGTTTGCCAACATCCCGGATAAAATCCAGGAATGAATAGTCTTTCATCCAGTCATAGTTGTTGACCAGTAGTGCAGCATTATCCGCTTCACTGTCAAAATCCAAAAACCGTGAAAGTTGTTCCCGAATGGCGGCCTGGTTCAGACGTAGAGTGGTTTCATCGAGCAGGTTGCGCTCTACTGATCTACCGGAAGGATCTCCGATCATTCCTGTAGCGCCACCGATCAAAGCGATTGGGCGATGTCCTGCCAGCTGATAATGCCGTAACATCATAACACCCACCAAATGACCGATATGCAGTGAATCTGCCGTAGGATCAATCCCTACATAGGCCGATTGCATATCCCCGGACAAATGCTCCTCAACCCCGGGCATTATATCATGTAACATGCCACGCCACCTAAGTTCTTCAACAAAATTTGAGACCATATTCGCTCCCTTTACAATAATTGCTGCAAATATAAAATAAAGGATTGAAGCACGCTTCACGTGAATCGTTTATCCCGCCTAAATGAGTACTTTTGGTATATGATCTTAGTTACCGGGGGAACTGGGCTGGTTGGTTCTCATCTTCTCTTTCAGTTGGTGTCAAAGGGTTTAGCCGTAAGGGCTGTTTATCGCGATTTTACCAAACTGGAGGGCGTTCGTAAACTATTCGGGTTTTATTCCGAAGATGCCGATGCTTATTTCGAGCAAATCAATTGGTCTGAGGCAAGTCTCAATGATATTCCTGCCCTGGAGGAGGCATTTTCAAGCGTAACCCATGTCTATCACTGCGCCGCCTTAATTTCTTTCGATCCCGGAGATTTTAAAGCACTTGTTCGCACTAATCAAATAGGGACTGCAAATGTGGTGAACCTCTGTATCACCAACAAAGTGCATAAACTTTGTTATGTAAGTTCGATAGCAACATTAGGTAAGACCCCGGATAACTCGAAAATCGACGAAGAAACCGCATGGAATTCTACCAACGGCAATCCATATGCCCTCACAAAACATCTGGCGGAAATGGAGGTCTGGCGAGGAACTCAGGAAGGTGTACCGGCAGTTATTGTTAATCCGGGGGTAATCATCGGGCCTGGCAACTGGAAAAGTGGCAGCGGCAAGCTCTTTAGATTGGCAGCCAAGGGTCTCAGCTTCTACCCACCCGGGGGTAGCGGATTTGTTTCTGTAGATGATGTGATTCGAATGATGGTTGAGCTCATGGAATCCGAAATTGAAAATGAACAATTTATCGCAGTAGAAAGCAATCTTAGTTATCAGGAAGTTCTCTCAGATATTGCATTGGCACTCGGCCGGAAGGTTCCTACTAAGAAGATCCCTATGGGATTACTAAAACTATTATGGCGTTTAGATTGGTTGCGCGGTAATCTTAGCGGCCAGCAAAGAAAGCTTACAAAGGCCCAGGTGGCATCGTTGATGAAGAGAAGCTATTATAATACAGACAAGGCGCGCCATCGGTTGAAGTTCGAGTACACACCATTGCTCAGCAGCATAGAATTTACGACCAAAAAATTCAGGGAATCGAATCCTTCTCTTTAAGCTTGTTATTTTTCTTTCGCAATTTCTCGCGTTGTTCATTGGCCACCTTGCGCAAACTGTCGCTCTGTCTTTCTTTTGAAGCATCGAAAACGCTTTTTTCCTCCTCCAGCCTTTCTTCTATCGTCTTGTACATCGCCTCATACTCCATAGGAATCGAAGCGTAATAGATATCGCTTTTGACAAATTGTATACTGTCGATCCCATATTTTTTATAAATATAATGCATGGTTTCAAACTCGTATTTTTCTAAATGAATAGGGTTAATTTTCTTAGCCGCAGCGATAATGGCCAGGTCGTAATATATCTCGGTCATCTCCTCCTTTGGAATGAGATTTTCCGGTTTTTCGATCACCTCTTCATTACAGCTAAAAAAGGCCATGGCCAATATCATTACTATAAAAAATTTCATCATTATCGGTTAAATGTCAATCGCATCGCATTTTTATTATCTGACAGCTTGCCCCGATGATAGGCAAGATGTCCATTGATAAAGGTATGGGTAATCCTTGATCTGAAATTAGTACCCTCAAATGGCGACCAGCCACATTTATATAAAACATTATCGCGGTCTACGCGCCAGGGCTCTCCGATATTCAGCACAACCAGGTCTGCGAAATAGCCCTCACGAGCAAACCCCCTGTGTTCAACATCGAATAGTGTGGCAGGGTTATGGCACATTTTACTCACTATTTTCTCGATACTGATCACCCCGTCTAAATACTTTTCCAGTATTGCCGGCAAGGCATGTTGCACCAAAGGACCGCCGGAAGGTGCCTTGGTATAGGGTTGCATTTTTTCTTCCAGCGTATGGGGAGCATGGTCTGTCGCTATCACATCGATGCGATCATCGAGGAGCGCTTCCCATAAGCCGTCACGATCCTTTTCAGATTTTACCGCCGGATTCCATTTTATTAAGCTTCCTTTTTCGGCATAGTCACTATCTGAAAACCAGAGGTGATGCAAGCAAACTTCAGCTGTTATCTTTTTTTGTTCCAATGGGATCTGGTTTGTAAACAAATCTGTTTCCCTATGGGTAGAAAGATGAAATACATGAAGCCTGGCCCCCGTTTTTCTTGCCAGTTCAATCGCCCTGGAAGAAGACAAGTAACATGCTTCAGCACTTCGGATCATGGGGTGATATTCTATCGGGATATCATCTCCGTACTTCGCCTTATAGGATTCCAAATTGTTTCTGATGGTCGTTTCATCTTCACAATGCGCCGATATAACCAATTCTGTATTGCGAAAAATACGTTCGATCACCTCTTCATTGTCGACCAGCATATTTCCGGTAGATGATCCCAGGAACAATTTTATACCCGAGCACGCCTTTTTATCGAGTCGTTTAATCTCCTCCAGATTATCATTGGTGCCTCCCAACAGAAAGGAGTAATTAGCATATGAAGCCCCTCGGGCCATTTCAAATTTCTCTTCGAGTCGTGCTATAGAAGTTGTCTGTGGTACCGTATTGGGCTGTTCCATAAATGAGGTGATCCCTCCTGCCAGTGCGGCCCTGCTTTCTGATAACAAATCTGCCTTGTGGGTAAGCCCGGGTTCGCGAAAATGGACCTGATCGTCAATAATTCCGGGAATAACATAAGAATCTCTCACATCATATACTTCAGCTTTCGAAGAGCTGATATCGGGGTCGATCCTTGCGATCCTATCTCCCTCGATCAGGATATCGGTCTCGATGATCTGATTCTCGTTTACAAGTTTTGCATTCTTTATCAACTTTGTTCCCATCACTAGAAATCTCCCTTTTTAAAAATACTTCTGAACTTCATACTGATAACGCCAAAAATTGCCTCACGGACAATCGATGTATTCATCTTAGATTTCCCTTTCTCCCGATCCACGAATATGATCGAAATTTCTTCGATTTTAAACTTTTTGAGATAAGCTCTGAATTTCATTTCAATCTGGAATGCATAACCAATAAATTTAATGGCATCGAGGTCGATCGTCTCCAAAACCCGGCGCTGATAGCAAACAAAGCCCGCTGTAGGGTCATGGATTTTCATACCGGTGATCAATTTCACATAAAAAGAAGCCCCATAGGAGAGCAGCACACGATATAGTGGCCAATTCACCACGTTGACCCCTCTTTTATAGCGCGACCCAATGGCTACATCGGCACCATTAAGGCAGGCGCGGTGTAATCTCAACAGATCGGCCGGTCTGTGTGAAAAGTCGGCATCCATTTCAAAAATATAATCATAGTTGCGTTCGATTGCCCATTTAAAACCGTGGATATAAGCGGTACCCAAGCCTGCTTTGTCTTCCCTGACTTCAAGAAAAAGTCGGCCACTATAACGATCCATCATCGACCGGACCACCTTCTGTGTTCCATCAGGAGAATTATCATCAACCACCAATATGTCAAAATGTTTTTTAAGCTTCATGACAGCCGTGATGATAGCTTCAATATTCTCCAGCTCATTATAAGTGGGAATGATGACCAGGCTGTCGGACATAAAAAAATTTTTGTCAAAAATACGACATTAGCAGGACCAGTCTGCACCATAATTTGAATTTATAAGATCCGAAGACCAACCGTTAATTGGTAATATTCGTAATTTTGATGTGTATTTATCATCAGGAATGATATTCAGACAACCAAGAATTTTCTATTTACTCGCGAGCCTACTCCTGCTTCTCAATCTTTTACAGGCATATTTTACAGACCTCATATTCGACGAGGCCTATTACTGGTATTATGCCAGAGAACTGGCGTGGGGATATTTTGATCATCCGCCGATGGTGGCTCTTCTGATAAAACTAGGAGGTATTTTTTCTGATGGTGAACTCGGAGTCAGACTGATGAGTTGTTTTATGTCTGTGGCCAGTTATTTTCTGCTGTGGGATATGGTGGGGCATCCAAAAAAGAAAGAATACATACCCGAGTTTTTTATCCTCGTTTTTTCGGTCACCCTATTGAATGCCTATGGTTTTTTTGCACTCCCCGATACTCCCTTACTCTTCTTTTTAACTCTTTTCCTCTGGTTGTATAAAAAATTCCTGGACCGTCCCGGAGTCGTATTAGGACTCTTGCTTGGTCTGAGCATGGCATTAATGATGTACAGCAAGTATCACGCCCTGCTGATAATCCTGTTTGTATTCCTATCTAATCTAAAACTAGCCGGCAACAAATATGCGTGGATAGCTGTGGTGGCTTCCCTGGCTTTTTACAGCCCGCATCTTTTATGGCTCTTTGAAAATGACTTTGTGTCGATCAGGTACCATGTATATGAGAGGCCGAACCGCGCATATGAATTCGGTGATTTTACACTTGGGTTTTTTGTAAACCTTGTCATTCTCTTTGGACTTACCTTTCCCTGGTTCTATCGTTCAATTTACAAAACCCGGTCTAAGGACTTGTTTACAAGGGCCCTATTATTCCTAACTTACGGATTCATACTATTCTTCTTTGTTTCGAGCTTTAACCGGCGGATTCAAACACAGTGGCTTATTGTTATATGCATCCCGATGCTGATTATTACCTACAGGGCGATGATCACAGATAAAAATACGAGGCGGTGGCTTTTACGAATGGGTATAGCGAACTGCCTTGTATTGCTTTATCTCCGAATCGGTCTGGTCTATGCACCTCTGTTCCCTGTCCATTACGAAAGCCATGGGAATAAAGCCTGGGTGCAAAAGCTTTCCAAACAGGCGGGAGACAGGCCGGTGGTGTTCGAGAATTCTTACAGACTGGCTTCTATGTATCAATTCTATTCAGGGAAGCCCTCATTTTCACTCAACAATCTTACCTACAGGAAGAATCAGTTCAGCATTGACCATTCGGAGGAAAAAATCCAGCGAAAAGATATAATATTTGTCTCGAGATTTTTGGAAAAGGACGAATTTGAGGTAGAGACCTCTCCGGGATCATATTGGTATGGTGTTACAATGCCCGATTTCGAATCATTCAGGAAATTGCGATGTCTGATTGACGACAAGGCGACTATTGGACTATTGCCTGAGCGTGGATTTTATCTTTACAATCCCTATGATTCAGAAATCGAATTATCGAAGCTCAAGTTTGGTCTGGCCTATCTCAATGAATATCGGCAAGTAAAAGATACAATTCCGTTGAGGGTCAGGCTCATCACAGAGGGCTCAGCTCTTCTCGAAGCCGGGGATTCTTTACCCATGACCTTTGAATTACCACATACAGATAGCTTGGTGCCAACATATTTTAGGCTCGCGGTATCATCAAAGAAGCTGCCTTTCGGGCTTAATGCTAATAATGTAAAGATCAAGGATTGATGGAAGCAGAATTGAGAATCATTCAACAGTCAGACTGGATTTCCATAGTAATCTTTTTAAGTATTCTGCTGATGGTGATCGCCAAACAGCTATTTCAAAGCAGGTTTCTCAATTTTATCATCCTGCCTTTTAACAACAAATATATCGCTCTGTATAGCAAGAAAGATAAAATGCTTCACGGTTTTCATATTATGTTTACCGGATTTCAATTGCTCAATACCGCACTTTATATCTATCTTATTTATGATGTCCTAATCGGGCATCAATCTACATCCGGAGTATTAGAATATGGGCTCATCATGGGCATATTGGTCGTTTTCATACTTATTAAGGCATTGCTGCAACTCGCCAATGGATTTGTCTTTAACAATATCCAGACCATTGCAGATTTCGTTTATAAAAAGCATACCTACTTAAATTATAGCGGTCTTGTAATGTTATTGTCCAATATTTCACTTACCTATATTTTTAAAGGCTCAGAACCTGTAGTTTATATAAGTCTTTTCTTAATATTACTCATTAATATCATCGGTTTGATCACTACCCTGAAATATCATCAAAAGTTGATCTCTTCTTACTTTTTCTATTTTATTTTGTACCTTTGCGCACTCGAAATTGCACCCATAATTTTGATAGCAACCTATCTTAAATTCTGAAGTATATGAAGGTAAAGACGATTTTGGTATCGCAACCAGAACCGAAGATGGAAAACTCTCCGTACTTAAGACTAATTGAAAAAGAAAAGGTCAAGGTCGATTTCAGGCCTTTTATTCATGTAGAGGGTGTAGATGCCAAAAGTGTCAGACAACAAAAAATAGACCTTAACCACTATACTGCTATCATTCTAACCAGCAGGAATTCTGTGGACCACTTTTTCCGTATCGCGGAAGAAATGAGGTTTAAAGTTCCTGATACGATGAAGTATTTTTGCCAGAGTGAGGCCGTTGCATACTATCTTCAAAAATATGTGGTATACAGAAAACGGAAGATCTATGTAGGCAAACGAAATTTTTCAGACCTGATCCATCTGTTTAAAAAGTATAAAGGCGAAAAATTTCTACTTCCTTCGTCCGATACTCTCAAATCAACTGTTCCTGATACTCTGAATGATCTTTCTGTAGAATGGACCAGAGGTATCTTTTATAAGACCGTAATAAGTGATCTTTCAGATTTACGGGATGTTTATTACGATGTCTTAGTGTTTTTCAGTCCCTCTGGAATTGAATCACTCTTGAAGAACTTTCCTGATTTTGAACAAAACAATACACGTATTGCAGTATTTGGCAATTCAACTGTGAAAGCTGCTACAGATGCCGGACTGCGAATTGATATTCAGGCACCAACACCTGAAACACCTTCCATGACAATGGCTCTGCAGAAGTATATCACCAGTGTAAACAAAAGATAAAAACACTATGTAGCAACAAAAAAGCCTCTGATCAGAGGCTTTTTTATTAGAAGGCGTATCGCTGTGGGCCGCCTCTTCTTATTTCTTCATTGGCAAAGGCTTCGTACTTCTTAAAATTTTCACGAAACGCATTGGTAAGTTTAAATGCTGTGGTATAATATGCCTCATCGTCGTTCCAGGTTGCCCTTGGACTCAGTATTCCGGTTGGTACACCGGGGCATTCCCTTGGCTGAGCCACCCCGAATACGGAATGAATATGATAGGTATCATAGCTGTATAAGCCAAGTTCTCCACTAAGAGCTGCATGAATCATGGCCCGTGTATATTTTAATGGCATCCTTTTACCCACACCGTATGGACCGCCAGTCCAGCCAGTATTGATCAACCATACATTAGCTCCTGAACTGATCATTTTCTTGCTGAGCATTTCGGCATATTTGGTGGGATGCAACGGCATAAATGGGGCTCCAAAACATGCGGAGAATGAAGGAATGGGTTCTATTACACCTTCCTCGGTACCTGCCACCTTGGCCGTATAACCGGAAATAAAATGATAAGCTGCCTGGCTGGGAGTAAGTTTAGATATCGGGGGAAGAACACCAAAAGCATCAGCGGTTAAAAAGAATATATTCTTTGGGCTTTTCGCCATTGCCGGTTCATGAATATTTTCGATATGATCTATGGGATAACTCACCCTGGTATTTTGCGTAATAGAACTGTCTGAAAAGTCCACAATCCCCTTGTCGTCCATGACAACATTTTCCAAAATTGCGCCCTTTTTGATCGCCTTAAAGATATCGGGTTCACTTTCTGAAGAAAGATTGATCACCTTGGCATAACAACCCCCTTCAAAATTAAATACCGTATTTCTGCTTGTCCAGCCATGCTCGTCATCACCGATAAGCTCGCGCAAAGGATCTGTAGAAAGCGTGGTTTTTCCAGTTCCTGAAAGTCCAAAAAATATGGCGGTATCACCTTCTTTTCCCACATTGGCCGAGCAATGCATAGGCAACACATCCTTGTACACCGGCAATATAAAATTCAAGGCAGAGAATATTCCCTTTTTAATCTCACCGGTATATCCGGTGCCTCCTACAAGGGCCACGCGTTTTGTAAAATTCAGGAT
>JBDNAQ010000147.1:0-2869 GCA_039768345.1 Flavobacteriaceae bacterium | reverse complement strand
CCGCCAGGTACTTGTGGCCGGGCTGATCAGAAAACAAATAGAGCTGTATGGGGTGCTTCAGGTTACCGAAAAGGGAACCGGGTATTTGTCGAACCCCAGCTCTTTTATGATGGCTAAAGACCATGTTTATAACGAAGCTACGGATAACGCTATAGTAAAGGCCTCCCTTAATTCAGGAGGTGCTGCAGATGAAAGGCTGCTTAAGCAACTTAGAGATTTACGTAAAAGAGAGGCGCAAAAACGCGATGTGCCTCCCTTTGTGGTCTTCCAGGACCCCTCCCTGGATGATATGGCCCTTAAATATCCGGTGACGATGAATGAGTTGATCAATATTCATGGAGTAGGTGAGGGGAAGGCCCGGAAATACGGAGCACCTTTTGTTGAGTTTATTGGGCGATATGTGGAGGAATACGACATTACACGGCCCGACGACCTTGTGGTGAAAAGCACCGGAGCAAATTCGGCATTGAAGCTTTATATTATTCAGAATATTGACCGGAAACTACCGCTGGAAGACATCGCCTCTGCGAAAGGTCTTGAGCAAAAGGATCTGGTTAAGGCTATGGAGCAAATCGTATTTAGCGGCACTAAACTAGACCTCGGACACTATATCGATGATATTCTGGATGAAGACCAACAGGAAGAGATACACGAATATTTTATCGAGGCTGAAACAGACAATATAGAAATGGCAATGAAGGAGTTCGATGGAGAGTATGAAGATGAAGAATTGAGGCTATACCGACTCAAATTCATGAGCGACGTTGCCAATTAACTCTTCGCTCTTAACTTAAAACAAAATCCTGGCCCGGAGGCCAGGATTTTTTATGTTAGTAACTATCAAATTCGCCACTGGTAATCAGGGCGATGATCACCCCAAAATAAATGATCAGCAGTACCAGCATAATCAATGACAGCCCCAGGCCGATATACGACAGTATTTTGCCGGTTTTCACACTTTCGTAGCCTGTGTAGCCCCCGGGATTTTCATCGTATATGCGCTGAGCCTTCTTAGCATTGTTCAAGCCAATAATACTGAAGATAGCGGCAAATGGTCCGCAGCAAACCAAGGCCCCCACGACAGAGATAATTCCCATTGTAAGAGCGTTACTGGCACCAGGTAAAGGTTGTTGTTCCATAATTTAAATTGGTATTAATGTGATATGATTATTGCCACTGTTCGCTCATCTCCTGTACTTTTTCCAAATAGGCATCCCATCCACCCATGGAAGAGATCTGATAGTACGTCCAGAAAAGGTAGAGTATACCAAGAACAAGCCCTATGATGGCCAGAACCTTGGCCGTTTTAAGCTGACTGAAATTGGAATAGTTTTCGGGATTCTCCTTGTATTTGTTTTCATCTTTTCGAACCAGGAAAAAGGCAATACCCGCCATAATAACTCCGGGTAATCCGCCAAAGCAACAACAGATATAAGAAAGTATTGATAAGACAATAGCAATCGTCACATTAGGCAGTTTTTGTTGTTCCATAATGTAAATTTTAGTTAAAACAATTTATAAAGAAAGTTGGTCATTATTAAGGTTACTGTACTGATCATCAGTATAATACTGATCGTATTGGCATATTTTATCTTCAAAAACTGATCTACAAGCAGGAATAGCATCAATAAGATCATAGGGTAGAGGGCAGGATACATAAAAAATGCAGCCGTGAAATCGCCATCGAACAATAATAATACTGAGCGTTGCAGACCGCATCCGGGACAATCCATTCCGAGAAGCTGTTTGTTTAAACAAGGCAGCAGGGCGGTCTCCTTAATATCGGTTAGAAAAAACATGGATACAGCTGGTTTGTAACTTACCTGAACTGAAAAATACTACTATTTTTGGGTAATGAAAATAAAAGCATGGATTTATTTTATACTCGTTCTGGCCGGGATTGCGGCCATAGTAGGAGGAGAAAAGATATTGCGTAAGGAGTATGCACAGAGTATTGGAATTATTTTGTTGATGTTCGGCCTGTATAAGATATCGCGTTCATGGACTCACCCGAAGAATAAAGACGAAGATCAGTGAAATACAAATTTAAGTTAGGCGATAAGGTTGAAACTTTAGACGATGTGGTCCGGGGGGAGGTTATTGGCATTGAAGGTGATTTGTTAACCATAAGGGCGTCCGACGGTTTTACAATGCAGTTTGCAGCCGACGAAATGATGAAGATAGAAGCGACCTCTGTGATGGAGGGCACTATTCCGGAAGAGCACTGGAAAACGGAAAAATTCGTCGAGAAAAAGAAAGGTCAGAATACGAGTATAAAAAAGAATGCCGGCAATCTGGCATTGGTGGAAGTAGATCTTCATATTGAGAAACTGATCTCCAGACCCGGACAAATGTCTGTTGATGAAATACTTATCTATCAAATAGACACTGCCAAAAGGCAACTAGAGGATGCTATTAATAAAAGGATCAGCAATGTAGTCTTTATCCACGGTGTGGGGGCGGGCGTACTCAAGTCCGAATTGCATTCTCTGTTTAGAAAAGACCCCAGATTGTCTTATCGGGATGCTAAGTTCAGGCATTATGGTATGGGTGCGACGGAGGTATTGATCACCTATTAGAAGAAAACTTATTCCTCAATAGTTACTATCGTGCCGAATTGATCGATACTAAGGTTTGTGATTCGCTCACCTCTACTATTCACCAATGTGATGTCTTGTAATTCTATAGTATGCTCGTAGATCGTAGTGTCTGATTCGCTTTGGATTGTCGTGACCAAAACCTCGCCTCCTTCGGCTATTATTTCCTCAATAACCACAGGTGTAGCCGGCGGCACCTGATCGCAGAAATAGTTTGTACTGACATCGTCCGAGAATGTTCGGTAGGACACTTGTGATTGACCGGGCACAGT